>CALLLY010000221.1 GCA_938008205.1 uncultured Granulosicoccaceae bacterium | reverse complement strand
ACCGGCAGCTTGCCTATTTGCGTGCGCCACTGAAACGCAGCTCCATTGCCACCCTGACACTGGCCGTGTTTTTGAGCTTAATGATGGCAGTGTGGGTGGCGTTTTATGCGGCCAGAAGATTAATGGTACCGGTGCATGATCTGGTGGACGGCACCAGAATGGTCGCCGCTGGTGACTACTCTACCAGGCTGGTTAGTAGTGGCCGCGATGAACTGGGATATCTGGTCAATTCGTTTAACGATATGACAGATAAGATCGAAGCTGCACGCGCCAGTGCTGCCAGCAGTCAACAGCAGGTCGAAAATCAGCGCTCCTATCTGGAGTTGGTGCTGAGTCGAATTTCTACCGGTGTTATTGCGCTCGATGAAACCGGTAAGGTCAAAACCTGCAATGAAAGTGCGGCAAAAATTTTGCGACTTGAAGCATCTGAACTGCAAATGGTCGACAGCGAAAACCTGTCGCGGCAGAGTCTGTTTGTGCAGCAGTTTTTTAATGCGCTGAAGCCGCGGCTGCAAGGTGCAAAAACAGACTGGAGTAAAGAGTTTGAACTGGTGGATGAACTGGGTCGTAAGCTTGTGATGTGCCGGGGTGCTGCCATGCGTGCCAGTGCCGAAAGCCATACCGGGCATGTGTTGGTATTTGACGATATCAGTGACGTGGTTGAAGCTCAGCGCAATGCCGCCTGGAGTGAGGTCGCCCGCAGGCTTGCTCATGAAATTAAAAATCCGCTCACGCCAATTCAATTGTCGGCGGAGCGTTTGCAGCACAAATACGCCCAAAAGCTGCATGGCGATGATGCGTTTACGTTGAAAAAACTGACTAACACGATTGTGCATCAGGTTGAATCTATGAAAGCCATGGTGAAGGCCTTTGCCGAGTATGCCAACACTCCGGAAATGGATTACCAGCGTATTAATCTCAATGAACTTGTCACGGAAATCAGTTGGCTGTACCGCCACGGTGAGAATGAAAAAATAACACTCGAACTGGATGACGAGCTTGCTGTGATAACCGCCGATCCGAATCGTATACGTCAGGTGTTGCACAATGTGATCAAGAATGCGTTTGAGGCTATTGATGACGATGGCGTGTTAACAATTCGCACGCGACCTGTACACAAGCCGGATCCGGGTTATTCGGAAATGATATTTGAAGACAATGGTCCGGGCTTTCCACCGGAACTGCTCGACCGCTTGTTTGAACCGTACGTCACCAGCAAGATAAAAGGCACCGGTCTTGGTCTTGCAATCGTCAAGAAAATTGTTGAGGAGCATGGTGGTGTTGTTCATGCAGAAAATATGTCGGCACGTGGTGAACACAGCGGTGGAAGAATTTCTCTGCTGTTTCCGGCAGCGCCGGCGACTAGCAAGGTTAACAACGCGACGGGTGCTGTAAATAAAATTGATACCGATCGTAAAGACATTCACGGGGATGCCGCATGAGCCAGGCGTTGGTATTGGTAGTAGATGATGAGCCGGATATCCGGGATCTTGTTAAAGAGATTCTGGAGGATGAAGGTTATGCGGTGATTGTTGCCGAAGACGTGGCAAACGCACGTGAAGCGATAGAAGAGCGCGTGCCTGATCTGGTTCTGCTGGATATCTGGATGCCCGATCAGGACGGTATCAGTCTGCTGAAAGAGTGGCACGATGCCGGTGCCTTAAAGTTTCCAGTTGTGATGATATCCGGTCATGGCACCGTTGAGACTGCTGTTGAAGCAACTCGTCTCGGTGCTGCGGATTTCATTGAAAAACCGTTGTCACTGGCAAGATTGCTACTGACCGTAGAAAAGGCAATCAGCGGGTTTGTTGTGCAGGCGGCGACTCCCGCCAGTAGTGCGCTTACACCGATTATAGGAAATAGTGCATATTGTCGTGACCTGCGCGCAGCTGCTGAAAAAGCGGCGTCCAGTGGTTACCAGGCGCTGTTGCTGCAGGGTGAACGTGCTACCGGCAAACAGTTAATTGCACGACATATCCATTTACTTAGTGCACGTAGCAGCGATCCGTTTATTTGTTTGCGCTGCGACAGTTTGTCTGATGCCAATGCCGCCAGAGAGTTGCTGGGTAATGAAAACAGTGCTGGATTTCTAGAGTCTGCAGGTAGCGGCACGTTGTGTCTGGTTGATGTGGAAGAGTTGCCCGAGGTGGCTCAGGCGCTGATGTTGGAAGCCATACAAACCGGTGCGGCTAGACGGCAGGACGGTGTGACCGTACCACTCAAGGCTGCCCTGATTGCCTGTGGATCGGATCAGTTGCAGCGTAGTATCACTCAGGGTGATTTCAGTGAACCGCTGTACCGGCATTTATCGCAGCAGCTCATTAAAACCAAACCCCTAAGAGAGCACCCGGAAGACGTACCGTTGTTATTGGCTCACTATGTCGATCGACTGGTTGAACAGGATGGGCTGCCTTACCGGCATTTCAGTGTGGCGGCACAAAACAAGCTCCGCAACCTTGAATGGCCAGGCAACGTGCTGGAGTTAATTAACTTTGTGCAGCGGTTGTTGATTGTCGGGCAAGGCGTAGAGATTGATCTCGACGAAGTCAACTCGTTGCATGGCGCAGACAGAGCGCGTGACAATGAACACTCCGGTGATACTATGCGCCTGCCGCTGGACCTGCCACTGCGTGAGGCGCGTGCAGAGTTCGAAAGGCTTTACCTTCAGCGTCAACTCGACAGTGTTGATGGCAATATTGTCGAGCTCGCTCGAATAGTCGGCATGGAGCGCACACATCTGTATCGCAAGTTGCGCAGTGTTGGCATTCAGGCCGGCCGCAAGCGCGGTTGATGTACTCCAGCAACTGCCAGGGATAAACCAGTGAAGATTATTGTACTAGGCGCAGGGCAAGTGGGTTCGACTGTGGCGCAAAACCTGGCCAGTGAACACAACGACGTTACCGTGGTCGATCTGAACATGGAAACTCTGCAGGATCTAAACAACCGGTTAGATCTGAGTACTGTCTATGGGCATGCGGCATATCCGGAAGTGCTGCGTGAGGCCGGTGCCGAGGATGCCGATATGTTGATCGCCGCGACTAATAGCGACGAAACCAACATGATTGCCTGCCAGATCGCCTACACGCTTTTTCAAACCACCAGTCGCATTGCACGTGTTCGATCTCAGCAGTATCTGACAGAAAAAGATGCGCTGTTTAAAAAGAAACATATACCCATTGATGTGTTAATCAGCCCGGAGCGACTGGTCACAGATCATATAGAGCGGATTATTGAACACCCGGGCGCGTTTCAGGTGGTGGATTTTGCCGACCGCCGCGTACGACTGGTTGGTGTGATCGTCGAAGAGGCAGCACCAATGGCCAATATGCCGGCGGCTCACCTGCAGGAATTACTGCCGGAAGTCGAGGCCTTTATCGCGACCATCTATCGCGATGACAAACCGATTGTCAACAAAGATATCGATACCATTCAGCCCGGAGACATCGTTTACTACATGGCTGCAAGGCAAAATACTGTGGTGGTGATGGAGCAGTTTCATCAGCCTGACAAACCATCCAAACATGTGATGATTGCGGGCGGTGGCAATATCGGCATGGCATTGTCACAGCGGCTGGAGTCGAAATATCACGTTAAACTGATCGAAAAGAACACCGCGCGTGCCGAATACCTTGCAGAGACTCTGGATGGCGTCATGGTACTTAACGGTGACGTCGCTGATCAGGAGCTGCTGGTTGAAGAAAATGTCAGCGCCATGGGGTTGTTTTGTGCACTAACCAATGATGATGAAGCCAATATTTTATCGGCAATGGTGGCGCGAAAAATGGGTGCGCGCAAAGTGATGTCGCTGATTAACCGGCACGCGTATGTCGAACTTGTTGAAAATGAATTTATTGATGTGGCGATATCACCGCATAATGTCACCATTGGTGCACTGCTGCGGCATGTAAGAAGAGGGGACGTCGTCGCCGTGCATTCTCTGCGGCGCGGTTCAGCTGAAGCGCTGGAAGCGATTGCACACGGTGATGAAACGACTTCCGAAGTGGTGGGTCGGTCTATCTCAGAATTACCGCTTTCGAACAGCTCAATTATCGGCGCGATTGTACGCAACGGTCAGGTGTTGATTGCAAGCGATGATCTTGTCATTGAAGCAGAGGATCATGTGATTATTCTGGTGGTTAATAAAGAGGTTATTCATGATGTTGAAAACCTGTTTCAGGTTGGCGTCACGTACTAAGAACAAGATGTCTGTCTCTATAAAAAGAATCGCATAACTCATGCAAGGCCTGGTCGTACTGCGCATCCTCGGTGCTCTGCTGTCTATTTTCAGCATCACTATGCTGGTCCCCGGCGTGGTGTCGCTCGCCTATGGTGACGGATCAGCCAGGTCGTTTTTTATTGGTTTTGTGGTCACTCTGGCAATTGGCTTAAGTGCCTGGCTGCCACTGAGAAACTATCACGTCAGTCTGAAGCTGAGAGACGGCTTTGTGGTCGTGGTGATGTTCTGGACGGTGTTGGGTTTGTTCGGTGCGATTCCTCTATACATCGATGAAAAACTTAATCTGACCATTGCGCAGAGTATCTTTGAATCGTTATCCGGATTTACCACCACTGGCGCGACAGTTATTGTCGGGCTCGATACATTGCCACAGGGAATTCTGCTTTACCGCCAGTTGGTGCAATGGTTAGGTGGTATGGGAATTATTGTGCTGGCAGTTGCCATCCTACCTTTGTTGGGGATCGGTGGTGGTATGCAGTTGTTCAGGGCGGAAACCCCGGGCCCGCAAAAAGAAAAAATGACCCCTCGCGTTGCTGATACTGCTAAACGACTATGGTACATCTATCTGGGTTTAACGGTAGCATGCGCGATTGCCTATCGTGTGGCTGGTATGCCTACTTTTGATGCTATTGGTCACAGCTTTTCGACGGTGGCGATTGGCGGCTTTTCTACCCATGACGCGAGTATCGGATACTACAAAAGCAACGCTATAGAAATGATTGCTGTGGTGTTTATGCTGATATCAGGGGTTAACTTTGCATTGCATTACATTGCCTTTCGATCAAAGTCGCTTTCTTCCTACTTTGAAGATTCCGAGTTCAAATTTTATATCACTATGCTGCTGGCCCTGAGTGTGATTACTGTGGCCTATTTGTATGGCACGCAAACCGCGGCGTTTGGTCAATCATTTTTTCAGGGAATATTTCAGGTAGTATCGATAGCTACAACCACCGGTTTTACCACCGCAGAATACTTTAACTGGCCGGGCTTTTTGCCGGTACTGCTTTTGTTTGCAAGCTTTGTTGGAGGCTGTGCGGGTTCAACCGGCGGTGGTATGAAAGTCATACGTGTATTGTTGTTGTTTAAACAAGGCATACGAGAGCTTGCTCGAATGGTTCATCCACACGCTATGCTGCCGGTGAAGGTTGGTCGTAAAACCATTCCGCCGCGCGTCATCGATGCGGTGTGGGGATTCTTTGCCACTTATGTACTGATACTCGCCGTGATGTTGTTAGTGTTAATGGCCACCGGATTAGATCAGGAAACTGCCTTTTCGGCGGTGGTCGCGTGCTTAAATAATCTTGGCCCCGGTCTCGGTGATGTCGGTGCAAATTACAGCTCTCTGAGTGGTGTGCAGCTTAGTCTGTTATGTGTGGCCATGCTACTCGGGCGTCTTGAAATATTTACCCTGCTGGTACTGCTGACCCCGGGCTTCTGGCGAAAGTAAGTGACAGATGCCAGAACCAGATGGGACAAGATTTACAGCGACGCTGCTGCTGAGTTGCCACCGCCGTGTTATGTGTTGCAGCACTATCAATACCTGTTGCCGAAACAGGGTACTGCGCTTGAAATTGCTTCCGGCAGGGGGGCCAATGCATTACTGCTGGCAGAGTCGGGTCTGCATACGACAGCGATAGACATCTCGCAAACTGCCAATGAATTACTTAGCGCCGCGGCCGTTGCGCGCGGATTATCTATCAACATTATCACTGCACCGGTAGAAGAAGCGCTGAACGATAATCATGGCAGTTATGATGTGATTGTAGTGTCGCGGTTTCTTGATCGTCAGCTATTAAAGCAATTACCACAGTGGTTAAAGCCGGGTGGTCTGCTTTTTTATCAAACGTTTGTCAAAGAGAAAGCTGTTGAGAACGCCGGACCTTCTAATCCGGATTTTCTGCTAAATGCCAACGAATTGCTTGACCTTGCTAATAAGCTTCGGGTGCGTGTATTTATTGATTTAGGTTGCGTGGGTGACACATCGACTGGGATGCGTAACGAGTCGTGCCTGATTGCCCAGAAAATATCCTGATCTAAAAGCAAAGCGAAGAGGACAAGCGTATGATTAAAAATTTTCTGGCAATGCTGGACAGTGGTACTGACAACGCCCTGTTGCGCTATTCACTGGGTAATGCTTACTTTGGCGAGCAGCAGTATGCCGATGCGATAAAACATTTACAGGTTGCTGTAGAACAGGACCGCACATACAGCGCAGCGTGGAAGTTGTTTGGCAGGTGCCATTACGAGCTATCGCAATTTGAAGAATCGGTAGAAGTGTATGACCAGGGTATTCAGATTGCCACAGAAAAAGGCGACAAACAGGCGGTGAAAGAGATGCAGGTGTTCAGGCGTCGGGCTGCTGCTAAACTGACATCTAAGCAATAATCACGGGCGGCTATGCAGGGTTGGTTGGAAATGCCACCAGGTGATCAATTCTCAAACGCACCCCGATATTTTCACCGAGTTTATGATCGTGGTGCGATGGCGCCAGGCACATTACGTTGGTGCCACCCGGCATCCTTAAGGTGTACAGATGGTCCGCGCCGCGGAAACTTTTTTTCAACACCGTACCCCGAAAAGTACTGTAGTCATCGTGAATAATATCGTCAGGGCGCACCAGTAAATCGATTTGAGTGCCGCCGGGCAGGTCGGTTGCCAGTTCGCCGGTCACGTTACCAAGCTCGGTTTGTACTGTGGTTCCATCAATAATGTTGCCACAGATGAAAACACCTTCACCGACAAAGTCGGCAACGAATCGATCATGCGGGGTATGGTAAAGATTGTAGGCTGAGTCCCACTGCGATAACTTCCCGTTGTTTACCACGCCAATCACGTCTGCAATAGCAAATGCTTCGTGCTGATCATGGGTGACCAGTATGGCGGTAACATTGTCTTCCTTGAGAATGTCCCGTACTTCCTGCACCAGCTGTACACGCAGGTCTGTGTCCTGACTGCTGAACGGTTCGTCCAGCAGAATGAGGTCGGGCTTTGGTGCCATGGCGCGCATTAGCGCCACTCGTTGTTGCTGGCCTCCCGACATCTCATGGGGATAGAATTTTTTCAACGATTGCAGATTGACGATACTCAGCAATTCATCCACACGGGTTGCCACGGCCTGCTTGCCAAGTTTGCGTATGCCGAAAGCAATATTTTCTGCCACCGTCAGATGCGGGAACAGCGCGAGATCCTGAAACATCATGCCGATTCGTCGGTTTTCGGCAGCGACGGTACGCGTGCCGTTGTCGACGGTCTCGCCGCGCATCGTAATGTTGCCACCGCAAACGGGCAGGAAACCTGCAACGGCTCGGAGCAGTGTGGTTTTTCCTGAGCCGCTGGGCCCGAGCAGACAACCGATCTGCCCTTGTTGCAGCGCAAAGCTCACATCATCGACAATCAAGGTATTGTCGATTTTGATGCTGACATTGTTGAGGGCAATCTGATTCAAGCAGAGATCCTTGGTGATGCGCGTTATAGTACCAAAAGCCACGGCGCAAGCGTGCCCGAATTGGTACGCGCCGGAATTCTTATCAGCCATGTGGTGACAACACCAATGTCCACTGCCGACTCTTTCTCCGTCTCCGGGTTAATTGCTGCGAATCCGCAGTTTCAGTCATTGGTGGCGGACGCTGCCAATGAGTCGATGGCTGCGCAATTTGCATCGGCATCGGGCCTTGATGCCGGTTCATTTAACTATGCTTTCACCTGCAGCGGGTTCGTGGCTGATGTTGCCGAGCAGCTTACGGATGATCTGCTGGCGTTAGTGCAGAAGTACTCACAGATACTGCCAAATGCCGCTCAACTAAGTGCTGAGCTGGATGCAAGGCTTAACGGTCATAACGATCAGAACGCTGTGATGCAGGTGCTGCGTGAGTTCAGGCGCAGTCTTTTGGCGTTAACGGCCATTCACGATTTGTTGCAGCTTTCACAGACCCATGCAGTGCTGCGTTGTTTGTCTGATATTGCCGATGCGTGTGTCAGCGCTGCAGTGCACTGGGTTGAACCACAACTTCAACCCCGTTTCGGTGTACCCCATGACGAACAAGGTATGCCGCTTGAGTTGGTGGTTGTCGGGATGGGCAAGCTTGGCGGCCGGGAGCTTAATTTTTCCTCAGATGTTGACCTGATCTTTCTCTATGAAGCCGCTGGTACCACGCAGGGTGGTAGTCGCGAATTCGATAATCAGGATTACTTTCGTCGCGTAGGCCAACTGGTGATCAAGCTGCTTGATGAAGTCACTGCAGATGGTTTTGTTTATCGTGTTGACATGCGACTGAGGCCGTTTGGTGCCAGCGGTCCGCTGGCGATGAGCTTTGATGCACTTGAAAATTATTTGCTGACACAGGGGCGCGACTGGGAGCGTTACGCATGGATTAAGTCGCGGGTTATTTGTGGATCACCGGATAGTGGCAGCAACATCGAACAGTTACTCAGACCTTTTATTTACCGGCGATACCTTGATTATGCAGTGTTTGATTCACTGCGTGACCTGAAACGACAGATTGGCGTTAAAGCCAAAAAAAGTGGTAAATCACATGACGTAAAGCTTGGTCATGGTGGAATTCGAGAAGTTGAATTTATTGCTCAGAGTTTTCAATTAGTCAGAGGCGGCAGAGAGACAGTGCTGCAAAGCCGCAATTTGCTCGAGACGATGCATTCACTGGTGAAAAACAATCATCTCACCGAAGCTGAAGCCTGTGAGCTTGTCGCCGCCTACGACTTTTTACGTCAGGTTGAAAACCGATTGCAAATGGCTGACGACCGACAAACGCATCAGCTACCCGATGGCGAACGTGAGCAACTGACTATCGCGTTGAGTATGCGCTTTGATAGTTATCAGGCCTTTGAGCAATGTCTTGAGGCTCACAACGAACGAGTGCACAGCAGGTTTTCCAGTGTCTTCAGTATTGATGAATCCTCAGCGTCAAGTCACGAATTTGAAGACGTCTGGCTAAGTGTAAAAAGTGCGCTTGAGGCCGGAGAAGAACAAGCCTCGGAAATGCTTGATAGCGCCGCTATCGATGAACCCGACCGCTTAGCCGCACAGCTTGCCGAGTTTGCACGCAGTGGTCGTTTTTTGCGCTATGAAAATCGTGCACAGGATCTGATTGACAAGTTGATCCCGAAAACGCTTAAGCAGATTTCTAAAAGTAAACGTTCCCATGGGGATGCACTGCAACGAGTATTGTCACTATACGATTCAATTGCTGGCAGAGTCGGTTACCTGCAGTTGCTGTGTGATAGCCAGGAAACTCTGGCAAATCTGGTTAAGCTTTTTGCGGAAAGTCCGTGGTTGTCCGACTTTGTTGCCAGTCACCCGATGGTGCTGGATGAGTTATTCGATATAGAGCAGGGCACAGCAGTCTCAACTATTGAAGAAAATATAGAGGCTTTGCGACTGGAGCTCGGATACCACAAAGATGCTGATCTCGGTGAGATCATGGATATTGTGCGGCATTTTCAGCAGTCTCGAGTGGTTCGCATTGCCGCCGCCGATATCAGTGGCGAGCTGCCGCTGATGAAAGTCAGTGATGGTTTAACCTGGCTCGCGGAGGCGGTGTTAACGGTAGTGACCGAACTGGTGCAGCAAGACATGCAACAACGGCATGGCCTGCCCACGTGTCGGGTAGAAGGTGAATTGCAGCATCCGGAATTTGCCATTGTCGCGTACGGCAAACTGGGTGGGCTGGAGCTGGGTTACGGATCGGATCTGGACATTGTTTTTGTGCATGAAAGTGCCGGTGAAGAGCAGATCAGTGATGGCAAAAAACCACTCGAAAATCAGGTATATTTCTCAAGGCTGGCGCAGAAACTGGTGAGTTTCATGACCACCCTGACCGGCGCCGGAGTCCTTTACGAGATTGACACCCGATTGCGGCCGAACGGTCGCTCCGGGGTGCTGGTCAGTGCTATTGACGCTTTTGAGAATTACCAGCGCAATGAAGCGTGGATCTGGGAGCACCAGGCTTTGGTGCGAACCAGAGTGGTGGTTGGCAGTGAGCGTTTACAGGCGAAGTTCCGGCAAATAAAGAATGACATTCTTGGTCGCCCGCCAAATGCTGAAAAGCTTCGCAGTGAGGTTGTCGAAATGCGTGAGCGCATGCGTCGTGAGCTCGCCCGCGAAAGTGAGGGTAGCTTAGATCTAAAGCAGGGGATTGGTGGTATCGCAGACATTGAGTTTATGGTTCAATATTTGGTTTTACTGAACGCCTGCGAAAACAGCGAATTACTTAAATACAGCGATAACATTCGACAACTCACCGATCTGGAAACTCTGGCATTTATCGATGCTCGCGACGCTCGTACCCTGATGGAGGCTTACCTCTACTTTAGAGGGCGTTTGCACAGACGGGCTCTGCTGGAAGGCAGTAATGTTATTGCTATCGATAACGAATCTGCCGGACACCGGCGCGAGGTGTCACAGTGCTGGCAAAAATTGATGATCGCCGCTTGAAACCAGTGACTCAAAAGGTGCCCTGCGGACGGCCGGAGCGATCGTGACACTAAGAAAACCGCTGGCAGGGAAGATCGTGGTCGCAAGATCGGCTACGATTGAATAACTGAACATAATTTTAAGTAAATAACCGGAACACACACTATGTCAATGTCGGATAGAGACGGCATCATTTGGCTCGATGGCGAAATGGTGCCCTGGCGCGAGGCGAAGGTACATGTGCTGACCCATACACTGCATTATGGCATGGGGGTTTTTGAGGGTGTTCGCGCCTATGAGACTGATCGCGGCCCGGCTATTTTTAAGTTGCAGGAACATACCCGGCGGCTGTTTAACTCTGCCAAGATTCTGCGTATGGAAATTCCGTGGGATCACGACACCTTGTGTGAAGTACAAAAAGAGGTTGTCAGGCAAAACAATCTCGACTCTGCATATCTGAGACCCATGTGTTTTTACGGTAGCGAAGGGATGGGTTTGCGCGCAGATAATTTGTCTGTGCACTGCATGGTTGCGGCATGGGAGTGGGGTGCCTATCTTGGTAAGGAAAACATGGAACGTGGTATTCGAATAAAAACATCCTCCTTTACCCGGCACCACGTCAACATTTCCATGTGTAAGGCAAAGGCTAATGGTCAGTATATGAATTCTATGCTGGCACTACAGGAGGCCTTGCAGGATGGCTACGATGAGGCGCTGTTGCTGGACAACGAAGGTTACGTTGCCGAAGGGTCTGGCGAGAATTTCTTTATTGTGCGCGACGGCAAAATCTACACGCCTGATCTTACCTCTGCACTGGATGGCATTACCCGCCAGACGGTATTGACGCTGGCCGATGAAATCGGTGTGGAAATACTCGAAAAGCGCATCACACGCGATGAAGTCTATATTTCAGATGAAGCGTTTTTCAGCGGAACAGCGGCAGAAATTACGCCGATAAGGGAAGTCGACAATCGTTCTATCGGTGAGGGTTCGCGAGGTCCGATTACCGAGAAAATACAAACGCTATTTTTTGATGCTGTGCAGGGGAAGTCGCCTAAGCACGACGGTTGGTTAACCTACGTTTAGCCCCTGTTTAATTGCATTGCCAGAGAAAAATATGAACGATAATAACAGCCAGACTAAAGACGATCAGTCACCTGTAAAAGTGAAGCGTGAGGATCTTCCGGCATACTGCCCCACCGAATCTATGGGGTTGTGGAATTCACATCCGCGTGTATACATTCCGCTGGAAGAAAGTCCGCAAGCCAACTGTCCGTACTGCGGTACTGAGTTTGTTCTGGTAGACAGCTGATCTGTCTACCAGTGATTCGTAACGCCTAGCGTTGCAGAGAACGATTCACTGCCTGCAGGTGTTTTTCCGCCAGCAAACCTGATGCTAACCTCAACTGCAGGCTTCTAACCACATATTGGTGACGCGCTGCGGCATAGTCCGCTCTGGCACTGAAGGTGTCTCTGAGTGACACCAGCAGTTCTACTGCCGTACGGGTGCCGGCATCGTAACCGGCCTGGGTTGCTTCACGTGCCACCTCTGTTGATGCTAGTGCCTGCTTAAGTGCGTTGGCCTGGCTGACATCTGCAATCACGCTCAGGTAGGCATCACGGGTTTCCTGCTCTACGGCACGGCGCACGGTTTCTCTGTTGAAGCGGGCCTGCGTAGCCCTGGCCTTGGCCTGACGCAGTAATGCATTGGTTCGTCCGCCTGTGTACAAAGGGTAGGACAATTGAAGTTTGAGCTGACCGGATTCCACATCGCGACCGGTAGTGGCTTCAGTGGTCGAGTTGGTATATCCGCCATTCAGGGCTATGGTCGGTTTGCGTCCGGCGCGTTCTATATCGATGTCTTTTTCCGCCAGCGACTGGTCCAGATCGGCAATCTTCAGGCGCGGACTGTTGTTTTCCGCCATGGCGATCCATTCGTCAACGGACGCTGGACTGGGGTTGGCCAACGTTGCATCGCTTTTCAGCGGGCTTAAGTCCGGTACTGCCTGCCCGACAATCACACGCAGCGCTTCTTTGGCGACTGACAACTGGTTTTCTGCCACCACTTCACGGGCAACCGCCAGGTCGAGCTGTGCCTGCGCTTCTTTAACATCGGTAATAGCGCTCAGACCCACTTCAAATCGTTGCTCTGCCTGTTCAGTTTGGCGTGAAATTGCTTCACGTGATGAGCTTGCTGCGCGGAAGGTTTCTTCGGCAGTAAGGATGTTGAAGTACGCCTGTGCGGTTCGAAACATCAGATTTTGATCGGCTTCTTTCAGCGTGATTGCGGCTTGCTCAACCGCAAGCTTGGCCTTTTTGGCCGACTGCCAGGCCTCCGGTGCGTACAGGTTCTGGGTAATAGTCGCGCCGTAGCTGTCGCTTTCGTAAATACCCGTGCCGTCGTTGTTGGTTTCGTTAATCGCCTTGTCTGCCACCAGCGCTACATTCGGGCGCAGCGCAGAGCGAGCCAATGGCAACGCTTCGATGGCGGCATTATGTTGGGCAATCGTGGCCTGGATAACCGAATCGTTGTCGCGTGCCAGCTGATAAATCTCCAGCAGGTCTGCGGCGTTGGCAGCGGGTGCTAACGACAGGGTTAAGGCAAAGGCTAGCGTCTGGCGCAATTTCATACGTTGTGATTCTCTATGCAACTGACTTAGTCTCACCTGATCGCATTGTGCGATCGGTATTTTTTTAGCTGTAGCTAGGAATGTAGAACGTATTTCAGGTTTTTGTGATGACTGTTTGGATGAACATTAGCGGATAACTCCACTGTTTTAGCAAAACTGTGGAATCGCAGCCGTATTGGATTGAAAAGATCCGGGTGAGTTAGAGGGTGGCGGTGAAAGCCTGGCCGTCAGAAAACGAACTTGTCCTGGTTGTCTTCGGCGTTTTCTTTAATCAGTGACGGAATGTGAGTATCAAAGATACTCTGCTCAAGCCAGTCGACTTCTCCAATCCGTCGAATAACGAATGTTTCCATGATTGGATCTTGCTCGGCACCGACTGTCACAATCAACCGACCCATCGTGCTCAGGCGGGTTTTTAATCGTTCCGGCACATGCTGCAGTGAGCCATTAACGATAATGGCATCGTAGGTTGTTTTATCCGGCAGATCACCGATCAGATCGCCGGTGATAAATTTGATGTTATCAATGCCGCAGCTCGCGGCGTTTTCCTGCGCTGCAGTGTTGCTCAGTTCTGAGGTGTCGATAGATTCTACATGCTTGCACATTTTTGCCGCACAGGCGGCAATGTAGCCGCTGCCACTGCCGATGATCAGCGCGCGGTCGTCTCGTTCGAGGACCGCAGCCTGCAGCAGTCGAGCTTCGATATTCGGGTTTAGTGATGTGCGGTTGTTATCCAGTGGAATACGCGTGTCAGAGTACGCCAGGCCATCGTAGGCCTGCGGCAGGAATTTTTCACGAGGTACCGCGGCCAGAGCGTCCAGCACACGCTGATCCAGCACGTCCCAGGGACGAATCTGCTGCTCGATCATGTTGGTTCTTGCCAGTTCGAAGTTCATTTGCTGCGCTCCGGAGCTCTTGGAATGTCAGAAGGATAGGGAAATTGATAAGCGGTGCAGTGTCTAAGCCGGTGCTAAACGACTGAAACGCGACCGCGGAGTATACCCGAGCCATCACTTAATAGCGTAGTGCAATTGCAAATGCTTTAGCGCGATATAGTTGCCGCGACTGCAGCCGATGCGTGCACTTTGCCCGGGGTTAGCTGCTGCTGGTTTGTGGTTTTTGTGATCCGCCCGGTGATTTCCTGCGCGCATCAGGGCGTCTGCGTTTGCCTCGACGGTTGGGTCCGCCGTGGTTGTTAGCTGGTTTACTGCGTTGTAATTTTTTCGGTGGAGCAGGGGTGACGATGATGTCGTTGGTAATCGGGCTGGCGGGCAGCTCATGGCCCAGCAGGCTCTCGATATCTGGCAATGAGAATACGTATTCTTCGCAGGCAAACGATATTGCCTGGCCGTCTGCTCCTGCTCTGGCGGTGCGACCGATTCGATGCACATAGTCTTCAGGGTTTTGTGGCAGATCAAAATTGAAAACGTGGCTGACGGCTTCGATGTGCAGTCCACGCGCGGCGACGTCAGTAGCGATCAACGTAGTCAAAGAGCCATCAGCCAGTTCGCTAATCAGGCGTTGGCGTTTTTTTTGTCGAACATCTCCTGACAGCACGTCCGCGTTAATGTCGTTACCCAGCAGGCTTGCATGGACCCGGTCGGCAACCCGCTTAGTGTTGACAAAGATGATGCTTCTGGTCGGCTGCAGTTTCTGCATCAAACCGATGAGCAGCGGTATTTTTTCGTCTGAAGCCGGGTGATAAACCCACTGTTCTACTTTATCTGCAGCGATTTGATCGGATTTGGTTTTCAGATCAACCGGGTTATTCATGTGTTCGTAGGCAAGTTCCATCACCCGGTGCGAAAGCGTTGCAGAAAACAGCAGGCTGAGTCTGTCCTGAGGGGGCGGCATGCGTCTTAACAGGTAGCGAATATCAGTGATAAAGCCGAGATCGAACATTCGATCAGCTTCGTCGAGTACCACGACCTGTGATTTTTTCAATGAAAACACACGCTGTTTGAAGTAGTCGATTATGCGACCCGGTGTGCCGATCAGAATATCTGCGCCGTCCTGCAGGCTGCGACGCTGTTTTTCGTAGTCCGTGCCCCCATAAGCCAGTGAAATGCGGAAATCAGTCTCTGTACTGAGTTCCATCGCATCCTTGTGGATCTGGATAGCGAGCTCTCGAGTCGGTGCGAGTATCAACGCCCTTATTTCCGAGGGCGCAAGATCAGGCCGTGGGTTGTCGATAAGATACTGGAACATGCCGAGCAGGAAAGCCGCGGTTTTGCCAGTTCCGGTTTGAGACTGGGCGGCAATATCCCGTCCCTCCAGCATCAGCGGGAGTGACAATTGCTGGATTTCAGTGCAATGAGAAAAACCGGCGGACTGCAGCGCGGAGCCAAGGCTCGGATCGAGTTCGAGCGACGAAAAACTGACTTCCGTCAGATAATTGGATTTCATGGCGTCAAGCATAGCGTATTTGTCTGGCTTCCGTACCGAACGGCCGTTGCAGGTCGCGCGGATAACATACATTCGCAACTTGAAATTGATTATGATGTCGCCATCATTTACGCGAAGAGTGAGGGAATACGCGGCTTAGCAGCCCACTCGCTCTTCACGTCAACCGCCGCTGCCGGCACCTAAATATTTCCAGGAGAAACCAGTGCACGAAAATATAGTTGAGGTAACCGATGACAATTTTGACGCGGAAGTATTGCAGTCGGAGGTGCCCGTGCTGGTGGACTATTGGGCTGAATGGTGTGGCCCGTGCAAGATGATTGCGCCAATTCTCGACGAGATCGCTGAGGAATTCGGTGACAAAGTCAAGATTGCCAAGCTGAATATCGATGACAACCAGAATACCCCGCCTAAATACGGGATTCGTGGCATACCTACGCTGATGCTGTTCAAAAACGGTTCAGTAGAGGGGACCAAAGTAGGCGCATTATCCAAGTCTCAGTTGTCTTCATTTATCGAAAGTAATTCCTAAGGGAAAAAATTAAGCAATTTACCCCGGTCTCAGGCGCCAGCTGCATTGGTGCCCGTTGCCGGTACCATTTACAGAAATACCGACTACACTATCGTGATAGGCAATAATTAACCTGGTTGAGCCAGACCACAAAGCAGCTTGGCGTGCTAGACGTACGCTGGCACGCGTGATATGTTGGAAAAAATCTCGAGTCTGAATCTTCTGCCGGGCTCTGGCGGTCACCGAGTTGTAAACCACACCCGTTTATCCATTCAAAACCGAACCTTTATCCAGGGTTATGGTACTCGCCCGGCAAGTCACGTTCAGGCCAACCCTACAATCCTTCACTGTCCGCCGTTCAGTACTATCGCGGCAGCCCGATGCGGCTCCTACTGCTGCTCTTGCAAACTTCCAAGCATGTATCTCGCACATGAACCTAACCGATCTTAAAAAGAAATCCGCGACCGAATTGGTTGAACTGGCCCAGTCCGAAGGGCTCGATAGCGTCGCGCGGTCGCGCAAGCAGGACATCATTTTCTCCCTGCTGAAAGCGCATTCCAAAAAAGGTGAGGACATCTTTGGCGGAGGGGTGCTGGAAATATTGCAGGACGGCTTCGGTTTTCTTCGTTCGGCAGACAGCTCATACCTGGCCGGGCCGGATGATATCTATGTTTCTCCCAGCCAGATCAGACGGTTTAGTCTGCGTACCGGCGACTCTATTTCCGGCAAGATCAGACCTCCGAAAGACGGCGAGCGCTACTTTGCGCTGTTGAAGGTAGATGAAATTAATTTCGGACCTCCGGAAGAAGCTCGTAATAAAGTGCTGTTCGAGAACCTCACCCCTCTGCATGCAACAGAACGACTGACGCTCGAGTTGGGCAATGGCAGCACCGAGGATATTACTGCTCGTACTATCGACTTTGTTGCGCCGATCGGTAAGGGGCAGCGGGCATTGATTGTTTCACCACCCAAAGCTGGTAAGACAATGATTCTGCAGAATATCGCACAGAGCATTGCCCACAACGATCCTGATTGTGTGCTGATTGTTCTGTTGATTGATGAACGGCCTGAAGAAGTGACTGAAATGGAGCGTATGGTTCAGGGTGAAGTGGTTTCGAGCACCTTCGATGAGCCGGCCAGTCGCCATGTTCAGGTGGCAGAAATGGTGATTGAAAAAGCCAAACGTCTGGTTGAACACAAAAAGGATGTCGTCATTCTGCTTGATTCAATCACCCGTCTTGCACGTGCCTATAACACTGTTATTCCTTCATCAGGCAAGGTACTTACCGGTGGTGTGGATGCACACGCATTGCATCGTCCCAAGCGTTTTTTCGGCGCTGCGCGGAATATTGAAGAGGGCGGCAGTCTGACGATTGTTGCAACGACACTGGTAGATACAGGTTCCAAAATGGATGAGGTTATCTACGAAGAGTTTAAAGGGACGGGTAACATGGAGTTGCATCTGGACCGCCGCATTGCAGAAAAGCGAACGTTCCCGGCAATCAGTGTTAACCGTTCAGGGACGCGACGTGAAGAGCTGATGATTGAGCCGGATGAACTGCAAAAGATCTGGATTTTAAGGAAGTTTCTGCACCCGATGGATGAAATAGAGGCGATGGAATTTTTAATGGGGCGTTTGCAGCAAACCAAAACCAATACCGAATTTTTCGATGCCATGAAGCGCTAGTTAATTTGCAGCGCCAGTTGATTGCGCACTGGCTGTTGAGTTTTTACCCGTTTTAAAGTGCCCGATGGCCGATGTCCCGTCGGTAGTACGCACCCTTCCAGGTGATTTTTTCAACCGCTTCATAAGCGTTTGTACGCGCTTCACTGACATTAGCTCCTAATGCGGTAACGCACAGTACCCTGCCACCACTGGTAATAACATTGTTGTCGGCGTCGGAACTGGTGCCTGCATGAAACACCTGAACGTTGTCAGACAGGCTGTCCAGACCGTTGATGATATCTCCGCGATGGTAGTCGTCAGGATACCCACCTGCGGCCATTACAACGCCAATGGCGGTATGAGATGACCATTGAGTCTGTTGTTGATCGAGTTTACCGTCTACTGCGGCATTGCAAAGTGCGATGAAGTCAGATTCAAGTCGCATCAGTACCGGCTGTGTTTCCGGATCACCAAAGCGCACGTTAAATTCAAGTACCCGTGCGGTACCCTTCGCGTCGATCATAAGGCCTGCATATAGAAACCCACAGAATCGATTGCCATCGTCATTCATGCCCTGAACTGTCGGTTTGATGATTGCTTCCATCACCTGTTGTTGCAGAGC
>CALLLY010000220.1 GCA_938008205.1 uncultured Granulosicoccaceae bacterium | reverse complement strand
GATACAGTCTCGTTATGTGGTCATAACATATGGAGTGATTTTATAACTGCAGGCAATATAGTGTCATGACGCGTAATGAGTCAATTGGCGACACAAATATTCACCTGGTTTGGCGGGGGGATAAGCGAGTGCTCAGAGTCCTGCGCTACAGGCACAAGACCGGTTGCATGAGTTGAGTGCTTGGTTGGTACTAAAAAATAATGCCGTCTTTGTTGCCGATGCAATCGGCAATTACTCGCGGGTGCATTGGCATTAAGTTATCCGGAAGCGCGTTAACGTCAAACCATTTTGCATCAAGGCTATCTGAACAATTTGCCGCTAATTCACCGGATACGACCGAACATTCAAAGGCAGCTGCAAACGCGTGAGCTCTGTTGCCGTCCGGGTAACTGAATATCCAGAACTCCGGGCTGGAGTAAACCCCGATCAGCCGGACAATGTCGACATTCAGCCCGGTCTCTTCTTTCACTTCTCTGACAGTGCATGCTGTGAAGGATTCGCCAAAGTCCGGAGGACCACCCGGTAAGCTCCACAACGGTTTGTCATCACGCAGATGAAGAACAACGCGGGTTCTGTCGGCATTCAAAATTACTGCTGCTACACCAGGTGAAACCCTGTCAGTGCCCATAACTACTTCGCACAGATTTTTTTCTGCACAGGTTGAGTGTCAGGTCGGTTCCCGCTCCGCCCAGCCGGCGAAAATTCGCTCCAGAACAACAACGACGTAGTAGAGCACTATTCCCAGAAACGCCAATGCTATAAGTACCGCAAACATCAACGGATAGTCAGAGTTTGTTTTTGCGGAATCAAACAATGCACCAAGACCGCGCCCGTGTGGCGACACAATTTCCATTAAGTTTGTGCCAATGAACGCGAGTGTTACTGCGACTTTTAATGCACCAAAAAATTCAGGCAATGTTTTTGGCAGGGCGATCTTCCAGAAAATCGTGGCTTTGGAGGCTCCAAGTGCACGCAGGATATCGCGGTATTCCGGTTCAAGGGTAGACAATCCTATAGAGATTGATACCGCTATGGGAAAGAATGAAATCATAAATGCGATCAGTATGGTGTTGAAGTCATGTGCACCAACAAACATCAAAGCCACAATGGGAACCACGGTGGCTTTGGGTATGGCGTTGAAGCCAACAAGCAGTGGGTAAAGTGCTTCACGCATGGTTTTGGAAAATCCCATAACCATGCCCAGTATGGTCCCGACCACTATGGCGATAAGCAGGCCAACTACGGTACGCCACAGCGTTTGCCAGCCCATACTTAAAAATAGATGCCAGTATTGTTTAAACGCCGGTACCAGGTCTGACGGTGACGCCATTTTGTAGTTTGGCCAGTCCTTGAACCAGACCAGTGCTTCCCAGAATGCCAGAAAGATTACAATGGCCAGTACCGGTACTAATATTTTTCTAAGTGACATGCTCAGTGCCCGCCTGTGGTATTGGATGCTGCTGAGGGCGCTCGACCTTGGGCAACTTCAATCTGGTGTCGGAGTACTTTGAGCATGTCTGCTGCTTCGGGTGTGTACAGTGTTTCTATAGATCTGGCACCGGTAACAGGCATGTCCATGACGAATTGTGTTGTTGCCGGTCGGCCTGACATCACCACCACCTGGTCGGCCAGATAAATAGATTCACGCAGGTCGTGTGTGATCATGACACCGGTAAATGGCTCCCGGGCTTTTACATCGTGCATGATCTGCCAGAGATCTTCTCGGGTGAATGCGTCGAGTGCGCCGAAGGGTTCGTCGAGAATCAGTACATCGGGCTGGTGTATTAGCGCGCGGCATAATGAGGCGCGTTGGCGCATACCACCTGAAAGCTCCGAGGGGCGCTTTTGTTCGAAGCCTTCCAGCCCCACCAGTGACAACAGATAGCGGGCGCGTTCTTCCTGTTGTGCTTTATTGAGTTTTGTAGGAACGATCTCAAGCGGCAGTGTGATGTTTTTTAGAATACTGCGCCACTCCAGCAGCACAGGATTCTGGAATGCCATACCGACGGTGGCACGAGGCGAGGTAACTTGTTGGCCGTCGAGCCAGACCTCGCCGCTGTCTGGCTTCATTAAGCCTGCGATTAATCTGGTCAGTGTTGATTTGCCGCAGCCCGAAGGCCCGACGACAGCAACAAAACCACCCTCGGGTACAGACATATCGAAACCGTCCAGTACCGGTAGTTTGCCACTGGCGGTGTCATAAGAGAGGTGGACGTTTTTGATATCGATAAGAGGTTGCATGTACGCCGTACTCTTAAAATTGCTGCAAAGGGGATGCGAGGCGTTTTGAAAAAAGCGCCGGCAATGACAGCCGGCGCTTTGGTGGTGTTGTTTCAGCAGTGTGAAACTTACTTCAATGCAAAGCCGCCTTCTGGCAGGTAATCGCCGGTGAAGTACAGCGCTGCGTCCGGATCAGCTTTAAACTCGTAAGTCAGCTTGATCTGTTCAATGGCGTTATTGAATCGATCCTGGTCGATACCACCCATACCGTTTGCAGCGGTGTAGTCGGTGAGTACGTTGGAGTCGATGGCCAGTTGTAAGCGACGTTGTTCCAGCGCGGCATCAGCGGCAGGGTTACGTTTGGTCAGGCTTGGCATGGCTGCGGCCGGATCTGCGATCGCATCTGTCCAGCCTTTCGCTACGGCCACAAGAAAAGACTTAACCGCCTCGGGGTTTTCTGCAGCAAACTCAGTGTTAACAATAATCGCGTTGCCGTACAGATCGACACCATGGTCGGCCATCAGAATGGTAGAAATGTCGTCTTCAGGAACACCCAGTCGAACCAGGTTCAGATACGAAGAAAACGAAAAGCCGGTGATGGCTGCAACGTTACCTTCTGCGAGCATCGGTTCGCGAGTCGGGAAGCCGACGGGCTCAACGGTCACTGCATCAACATCGATTCCGGTTTCTTTGGCAAAGATTGGAAACTGTGCCCAGGCACCATCTGGTGGTGGCGCGCCGAGGACCTTGCCTTCGAGGTCTTTGGGGGCTTCAACACCGAGCGACTTGCGCCCGACAATCGCAAACGGGGGCTTGTCGTAGATCATCATTACGGCAGTTACTGGAGCGCCGGGGTTTTGATCGAGAAATCGAACCAGTGAGTTGA
This sequence comes from uncultured Granulosicoccaceae bacterium, assembly GCA_938008205.1. Classification (GTDB taxonomy): domain Bacteria; phylum Pseudomonadota; class Gammaproteobacteria; order Granulosicoccales; family Granulosicoccaceae. The sequence continues at coordinate 814 of CALLLY010000220.1, read as the reverse complement.
TATCAGCCATGCCGACAGGGAAAGCGCCGGTGGCAACCTTGGGGATGGCATCGAGCGATCCTTTGCCCGGAGATATTTCGACAGCCAGATCGGCGTCGGCGAAGTAGCCTTTGTCGATAGCGACGAAGTAGGGGGCGGCCGGACCTTCAAATTTCCAGTCCAGCGCAAATGGCATTGAGGTTTCGGCCTGTGCGGCAACCGAAACTGCCAGTGCTGCGGCGGCAGCAAGTGAACGAAGTAGCATGAAAAGCGCTCCAAATCGCGAGGTTATGAGGGTTGAGCGGGATACTCAGTTTTGCCGGCAGTGCCGGCGCCGGGTAATTGTCCCGCGTTGATGGACATACCGCAAGAATTTAAGAAGAGCGTTAAGTGTTTGTCGAGCTCAGTGAGATCAGCCGCCGCTGGGAGTTTTGGTGGTTGTTGCTGGTATGAAGTGGGTTGGTTTGCTGCGCGCGAGTGGTGATTTTTGGAGAGATTTTGATGACCGAGGGTTGGCGTTGTTGGAGGTGGGTTCGTTTTGCCAGTACTAGCGGCAGGGGGAACCATCCACGGTACCGAATGCTGACATCCGTGAACGGGCAGGATTCGCTACAGCCAGTGCGATGTTGCGATGACCAGGAAACCCGTAGCGTGAGCGAGGCTAACTGCGCTGTATCAACTCGCTGACACTTCGGGCTTCCTGTAAATCATTGAGTACGCTGCAAGTGTGTTCCACACACTTAGTGTGCATCGAGCTGGTAGTACCGGAACCAGTCGTATTGCGCGACCAGTGGCAACTGGTCAAGTGACCATTCACCGCCAAACCACTTGGCAA
>CALLLY010000219.1 GCA_938008205.1 uncultured Granulosicoccaceae bacterium | reverse complement strand
TTTCTTTTTTGAAATCCGCTTCAAGCGTCTGTAAAAACGTTAGCATACTGTTCAGCCCCGTTATTCCGTTCGCCGTATTGCCTACATATATTTTTTCTTTCACAATAAATATACCGTCTACGTCACTTGACCTGACCTTTTCTTCTACAGTCTCTTTAGTTTTCCAGCCGTTGAAACCAACGGCATAGATCGGTATTTTTGGATCTCCTTTACCCTTGCTATTTGCAGCCGCAAGGTCTAGCACTTTAAGGGTTTCTTCATTTGCTGACACTTCTCCAGACCGGATTGCGCTAGCAAACTCACCTAAACGTTGGTGCGCGAATTTACGTTCTAGTTTTTTAACATTTTTAGCAGTTGCACAAACCTCTTTCCATTGATTGACAAGGTCAGATTTAACTTCTATAACCGCTGCTACATTTTCTGCAAGAAACAACCTTGGCCCTCCGGTTAACATGGGGAAGCTAAACCCATATGCATGCTCCAAGACGATATCAACTTGTCCGCTTTTAAGATTTCTGGAATCCGTTATGTCTCCGGACGTAAAGCGGAAATGTGAAGGAAATATTTCCCGAAATAAAGTTGAAACAATCAATTCCCGCTCAACTCCCTTTGACGCGGAGCTCATACTACCACCTGCCTCAAAGCCGCTCTCAAGCGTGTCAAATATTGATGTAATACGTTGAGCTAGATGTTCGTTTGTAATGTAGATCATTTGCTTTTTATTTTTGAGATAACATTCATATTCAATATCAAAGTGACGTGTTTTATTACGTCAAGTTGATTGATAACAACAAACACGGATTTCACCAAAACACAAAAAACACGCTGTAAATTCATTTACTTAATTACTAAATGAGAGTCTACACGACGCGTTATATTACGTCAAAAGCCACCGGAATATTGCTTCGCTCATTGATACACTAATAAGTGTACGCAAATACAGTATTATCCAGGCAGTAGAAATGAACTCCGAAATTATTGCCTCACGCCGAAATAAGGAAGGAAAAAACACTACACCATAAAAACCGAAAAAAAAGAAAAAACCTATTTATATTGGTTTCCTACTTTATTCGATTCCACAAACTACAACACTCCGCAAATATGGGTGAACAGGAAACCCACGCTTTTCTTGACTACCGTGCACAAAAAAAAGCTGCAGCCAGCGGGCAGAAAGCCGCGCTCTATGCAATTGTTTTTGTGTATCGTAGTGTACCAGTGGGCTGGTTGGTAAATGGGGTAACCAATTTTTCACAGCCACAGACGTCAGAGCAAGGCAAAAAACGCAAGGCATGCAAGCCTACATCGAACCTAATCTTAATCAATCCGGTAAACGCTGCCATGTCGTCTGTTGCGAAGATAAAGTTTTATCGATCAATTCGCAGGCCCTACTCGGCTGGCAGTACTTGTTCCAAGCCGCAAACTACAGCGTCGAACCACGCAATAAAAAAAAGGCGGCATCAGGTGACGGAGCAATCTACTCAACGAGCAGTTAAACCTGTGGTACAGAAAGCCGGCTTTACTAGGTCCGCTTCTTGTCACTCTTTCGCAACCCACTTGCTCGAAAGCGGGCCTGACATCGCACTGTTCAGGTGCAGCAAGGGCACACTGATGCGAGAACCACAGAGATTTACACCATGTATTGAATTGCGGCGGCTCGGCTGTACGAAGCCCGATGACAATTTTTCTGTCGTGGCAAATATGCTATTCATTGCTTCTCCATGCGGCTGATTTTAATGCGTACAAAAAGTTTCGGATTGGGCGTGCCACAATGAAGCAATCATAGGAAGGCATGCACTGACAATGGCTTCAATTCGCCTTGCACCAACAGTCGAGCCATCCTTCCCGCACGCGATTGTAATTCAGGGCTCTGTGGTCACACTTTAAATACAGCACAGCTGAATCCACAGTCCCGCTGCCTGTTATTTCGTACAGCTCCCCCAACTGAAGTACAACCCCTGAAACAGTGCAGCACAGCACTCCCAAACGTTTGCCCTGCGTACATACGCCCCGGGCTGGCTGACTTCTAGTGCCTCACGCACTTATATACAGAACTTCAATCGCCCGCATCTACAAATTTAGTTTATGCGGCAGATAGTCAGAAAGCCGGTTGTCGTCTATACCTTAGTGGTAGGTATTATTTTTTTGTTTGCGCAGTCGGATGGCTGAGTTTTCGGTGGTGTCAGATCAACGCGACAACACTGAAAAAACTGACGGACTTCTCATTTATGGCCCGTTTAGTGCAGTCATCCAGCGCACGAAATAATGCTTACGCATTGATTTGGGGTTTTCCACGGCAAAATAGTCATGGGCAAATAAGTAGATGTCAAAATTCAGGCAGAGTCATTCATGATTCACCAAGACGTTACACAACAATTATATAGCCCGGACCAGGCAGCAACGATTAAGCTGATTGGGGTCGGTGGGGGTGGCTGTAACGCCGTAGAGCATATGATTGCCGCCGATATTCACGGCGTCGATTTTACCCTCGTTAATACCGATGCTCAGGCATTGGCGCGCTATAACCCGGATAACATCATTCAGCTTGGCGACTCTTTGACGCGCGGCCTGGGTGCGGGTACCGATCCCGAGATCGGGCGTATGGCTGCCGAGGAAGATGCTGATCTGATTGCTGCGGCAATCGGCGACATTGATATGCTGTTCCTGACCGCTGGCATGGGTGGTGGTACCGGTACCGGTGCGATTCCGGTTATAGCGCGTATCGCTCGTGAGCTTGGGGTATTAACCGTTGCTGTAGTCACTAAGCCATTTGGTTTCGAAGGTGGCAAGCGACGTCAGGTAGCGGAGGCAGGCCTTGCTGAACTGCGCAACAATGTTGACTCTCTTATTGTTGTGCCTAATGAAAACCTGCTAACGCATCTGGGCCCGAACATCAGTTTGATAGAGGCATTTTCTGCATCTAACGATGTATTGACCAATGCGGTTCAAAGTATTGCAGAATTGATTACCAACCCCGGTCTGATCAACGTTGACTTTGCCGACGTTAAGTCTGTAATGACTGAAACCGGTGAGGCGATGATGAGCACCGGCCGCGGCATTGGTGACTACCGGGCAAGAGATGCTGCGATAGCTGCGACTGAAAGTCCGCTTCTGGATGAGATTGCTCTGGACGAAGCACGCGGCATACTTGCTAACATTACCGCCAGCGACAGCTTGTCGATGGGTGAATTTCAGATTGTGGGCGACATACTCGACCAGATTACTGCTGAGAACGCCAACGTTGTTATTGGTACCGTGTTTGACCCTGATATGAGTGACGAAATCAGGGTGACCGTTGTTGCCACCGGCTTGAAGCCGACACAACGGCGTGCAGCACCACCACCACGAAGCAGAAAACCTTCAAGCTCCGGATTTCTTGGCTTTGGCTCCAGAGATTCCGGTGATCCGCGACGCAAGGCACCTCGCAAGGGGTCCAAGCTGCGAACGAAAAAGCGCGCCCCTGCTCCGGCGCACGCTTCAGAACCTGCGCCCCAGCGTCGTCCGCGACTGATCGAGCAACAGTACGAAGCGCAGCAATACGAAGAACCACGTTACGATGATCGTGATGACTACGATCAGGAGCCGTATGAAAATATTCAACAGGCACCTGAGCCGGTAGCAGGTCCGGTTCGCACTCCGGAACCGGCTTTTTGTCAGGCGTGCGGCAACCGACCCGACAACCACACTGAAAACTGTCCTCTGGCCGAGTCGGATGCACCTGCCGCGAAGAAGAGTTCATCTTTCCTGCTGGACGAACGCAGCGATCTCGACGATATGCTCACGCAATCAAATCGTCAGCCGCGAACGCAAGCTGCCGAGAGAGTCAGTGCAGTTGAACGCCAGCCGGAAACCAAACCCAAAAGACAGTTTTTTGGAACCGGCAATAAAAAACCGTCGATTAACAAGCACGTAGCCGGGCTGGTCGCAGGCGCTGTCGTGCTGTTCTCCGTGTTCTATATGCTGATGTCTAACAAAGTCACGGTAGATGATTCAAGCGTTGCCAGCTCTTCTACCGGCGGCGGTGACATTGCCGAGCGAAAACTCAGAGAGGCACAGCGACGTCTCAGCGGTCTGGACGACAACTAAAGGCTGATCGCCACCTGGTTTTTCCCGCTACAGCCGTGCCCTGACACGCAAGCCGCGGTACAATGAACGGTAACTCCACTCCACTTCAGATTTGGAACCGTTCATGGCCAAAGACTCAAAGCCCGTTCTAATAGACACCAACCCGGGTCGCAGCGCGCAACCCTATGGCATTGCCCGAGAGCTCGGAACAGATATCGAACTCGTTCACGAGCCCTCTATCGGTGTTGTCGGCACCAAGGGCGACAGCCAGTGTTACCTTGGCGTGCAACGCAAAGTTGAGGCGATTCATCAACGACTATTGCAACGGATCGGGCGTGAAGACGGCCAGATTCCAATGCGCCTGGTGCAGCCCGAATACACGATTGCAACCTCTGACGGCATGCGCAACGGCACCCGTGAAATGCGCTACTCACTGATAGGTCGTGAAGTGACTAATGATTCAGTGTGCGAGCATTTAAGTGCCAGCGGTCTGGAAGGCACTATTGCTGTAGTTGCCTGCGATAAACCCCCGGTTGGCACGCTTGCGGCGCTGCTGGAACACAACCGTCCGGCAATCATTATGTCTGACGGGCCTATCCATCCGGGTAAAGACTCCGTTACCGAACAGCCTATTGATATTGTTACCGGTTTTCAGGTGGCGGCTAACCCGGACCCCGAATACAAGAAACGTATCGCCAAAGAAGCCTGCCCGGGCTACGGCAGCTGTGGCGGCATGTTTACCTACAACACGATGCAAACCTTCATTGGCGTGGTGGGTATGCAACCGCTTCACATGGTGGCGCCTCCTTCGGATGATCCGATTCGCACCGGCGAGTTTGCCGATCAACTCATCACCTACCTGCACGGCATGATTCAACGCGGCCACACCCCGCGGGATATCGTCAGCCGCGATGCTATTCGCAATGCTGTGATTGTTGCGATGGCGGTCGGAGGGTCTACCAATGTGCTTCTGCATGCGCCTGAAATTGCCCGTGCCGCAGGCTTTGAAAGCTTTGCCGATGAGATCATGTCGCCGGAGGAATTTAATCACCTGTCGCAAAACGTGGTTCCGGTACTGACCGATGCGCGGCCTTACGGACTATATTCCATGGTGGATATCGGAGAAAAAGGTGGTGTTCAGGCTATTGTTAAAGAGCTGATGCAGGCAGGCTTGCTATACGGCGACACCCTCACCTGCACCGGTGAAACACTCGCCGAACAAGTGGCACGTCTGGACCCACCGGGCCCCGATGGCACGGTGATTTATAGCGTCGAAAAGCCCTACAAACCCACCGGTGGCTTGCGGGTATTAGGCGGTAACCTCTCCCCTGAATTCAGCGCTGTTCTTAAACTTGCCGGTGTGGAAGGCGGGCTTGAGGATAACCTGTTTAAAGGTACTGCGAGATTGTTCGATGGCGAACGTGAACTGCTAAACGCCCTGGAAGAACAACCCGACAACTTCAAAAACCATGACATGGTCATCGTGCGATATGAAGGCCCGAGTGGTGCGCCCGGTATGCCGGAAATGCTCGACTCTACCTCCCGAATTACTACGTTGTGTCGTGAACGGGATATCGTTGTCGGGCTGATGACCGACGCCAGATTTTCAGGAGGCTCGGTGGGCCTGGTGATTGGACACGTCGGGCCGGAAGCGGCTATAGGCGGCCCGATTGCGTTTGTGGAAGATGGTGATGAAATCATTGTTGATCTCAATACCAATGAACTCAATTGCACCGCGCTCAAAGACGCTGCAACCCTGGCCAAACGCAAAGCAGCCTGGGAAGCACTGGTGGAAAGCAATGGTGGCATACACCCTTCTTGCGGCACTTCCGATACCCGCTTACTCAACCGTATGCGTGAGTCAGCCGTTTCTGCGGTGTACGGTGCAGGCATGCATCCTAATCGTTCGGTGTTTGTACCGTCGCCACGGGCAGCTGATCGTACCGGTTTTGTTCCATCTAATAAGTGGCGCGAAGGATCACAAAAAAGCTTTAGCTAACGTACGTTATTAACTTAACAGCCCGGTGGCACTCTGTGCGCCGGGTTTTTTAAGCTATTGCTATGTGTTGTACAACTTCTCTACCTTAAGTACATTCGCTTTGAAATCGTCTTCGTAGCGTTTGGAAAACTCCTCCCAGGTGCACAACGATTTATTGTCGATAAGCTTATCGGTAAACAGCACACCGTCCAAATGATCAAGCTCGTGCTGAAAGGTCCCTGCAGTGATACCACGGACTTCAAAGTCGACAGGTTCACCATGGCGGTTATAACCTTCTACCCGAATCTCCGGACAACGGTGAACTACACCACGCAAACCAGGTATCGATAAACAACCTTCAAAGTTCTCGAACCGCTCGTCTGTAAGAAAGGTAACTGTAGGGTTGATCATCACTGTTAACGGATACTGTGGCTTGTACGGATAACGAGGGTTGCTTCCAACCTCTACCACAAACACCCGCGAAGTATTATCTACCTGATTAGCTGCAATGCCAGCACCATTCGCCTTTCGTTTGGTGGCGATAAGCTGGTCAATAAACTGCTGAACTTTATCCGAAGGAATTTCTTCCAAAGCGACAGGAGTTGCGATCTTGCGTAATGTGGGGTGCCCGATATCAATGATATCGAGAGTGCTGTGATTTTCACTCATACTTGTGCATCTCTTGCGGATTGTTGCTCAGGTACTCTACCATTTCCCACTCCAGCCCCATATCGTCGTAAAAGTACAATCGCAGGCGGTGAGAGTCTTCTATAAGTGGGCCGTTCTGTCGATAGCCGGCATCGAGTAATCGTTTCTCAGTGCCACGCGCATCATCGACTTTAAAACACAAGTGATTTACACCATAGTTTTTATAGGTTTCATGTGGCTCACTGGCTTCCTTACCGGGATGCACTGCCTGCAGTGCGATATAAGAGTGATCATTGCCGATGTGCACCCAACGATAGCCCATATCAGACATGGCATCCTGCCGTACAATATGATCCGGCGCCATTAATTGAATAAATCTCACCGCAGCGTCGATATCAGGCACCGTTATGTTGGCATGTTCAAGTTGGCTCATTATTCTCTCCCCTGGAAAACTGCATTCTAAATGCTCAACCTTACTTGAGGTCAAGTGCCTCGCCCGCTGCTCCAATTTCCTCGTCGTCTCACGAAGTTGCTCGCCAGAGGCTTTGAACAAACACAAGTAGATGTGTAGTAAAAGTTATCACCTGATGGCTACATCGGAAACCCGACGAGTGAGCGAGGCCAACCACGGTTTTGTTCCACTCGCTGACGCTTCGGGCTTCCTGAATACCCAGTGACAGCCTCAGAAGCACCGCGAGGCCAGGACCACAGATGCGATGCCTGCTGTGGTGTTCTTTGGAGTAAAATCCATCAAGCCAAACTGCAATACACCAGATCGCGCAATGACTCACTTGCACGGCAGATGACGTTATCCGAGGAAGCAATCTTCGGTTAAAATGACCCCGAACACCCTTAATCAGCGAAAACCGGAGCGTTGTTTGACTACCGAAATCTTCAGAAAAGAGGCTTACGCGAAATCCTGCAACGCGACCGTAACGGCGATAGATGATCGTGGATTTCAGGTGGATCAAACAGTCTTTTACCCCGCAGGTGGCGGTCAACCGGGCGACACCGGCATTTGCCGGACTGACGGTGGTGAGTTCGAAATCACCAACACCTTTAAAGACCCGGAAACATCAGAGCATATCCATGTGTTGGCAGAAGCTTCTGACACTATTGCAGTAGGAGATACCATCACACTTGAACTGGACTGGCAGCGCCGGCACAAACTAATGCGGATGCACAGTTGCCTGCATATGCTTTGCGCTGTTATACCTGCCTCGGTAACCGGTGGCAGTATTCAGGAAGATCGTGGCAGACTCGATTTCAACTTACCCGAAACGGTAGACAAGCTACAGATAACCGAGCAGCTGAACCAGTTGATTAAGGCAGATCACACCATGGAATTATCGTGGATAACCGATGAGGAGCTGGCCGCCAATCCGGAGCTGGTTCGTACTATGTCGGCTCCGCCACCAACAGGCACAGGCACCGTTCGACTGGTTAATTTTGAAGGCGTTGATTGCCAGCCATGCGGCGGCACACATGTCGCATCAACCGCTGAAATAGGCCCTGTGATCGTTAAAAAGATCGAAAAGAAGGGCAAGCTCAACCGACGAATCACAGTAGTTTTTGATCAATAGTCTCTTTGAGGGATTGCTAGATGCATACGAAAATATCTGTGCTGGACTGCAGCAATGAAGTTTGTGAGGTACAAAATTTCGAGCAGAACTCCTGGCTTGCCGCAGACATCAATTCATCAGATTACCTGACAGTGCTTGATGAACCGGTACTTGAAGAATTGCATGAACTGGCAGCATGGCTTAAGCAGCAAGGGACTCCCGACACACACAACAATCACACATTCCCTGATTTACCAGGTGAACTACCGCTGTTACATACTCGCGCGGCATTCGCCAGAATCAAACATACTGTCGATAACGGTGCCGGTTTTGCGGTCGCCGACAAACTACCTGTTGGCGAGGTATTCGACGACGTATGGGTATCCGTGTTTTGTGC
>CALLLY010000218.1 GCA_938008205.1 uncultured Granulosicoccaceae bacterium | reverse complement strand
CAGGGCTATTTTTTCGCCCCGACCGTGCTGAGTAATGTCAGTGACAAAGCACGAATTATGAGTGAAGAACCGTTTGGTCCATTAGCCCCGATTACTTCGTTTAATGCATTCGACGAAGTTGTGGCAAGAGCAAACTCGCTGCCGTTCGGGCTGGCGGCGTATGTTTACACGCAAGACGGTGCCAAAGCTGCGGCAATCGAGGAAGAGCTGGAAACAGGTATGGTGGGGGTAAACCATCCGGGCGTCTCAACACCTGAGTCACCGTTCGGAGGCATTAATGAATCCGGCTATGGGTCCGAGGGCGGCATTGAAGGGCTGGAAGCGTTTCTGCGGACTAAATTTGTCACAGAGTTCGGAGTTTAGGAAACTGTCAACGAAAAGGAATTCGTTGATGAGCGGTTGTGAGGTCAGCAGTTACTGTTGCACAAGCACTGGCAAGGGATAGTGACTTAGCCACGAATAATCAGATATTAAAGATGGTGGGCCCGGTAGGATTTGAACCTACGACCAATGGATTATGAGTCCACTGCTCTAACCAACTGAGCTACAGGCCCGTAACTCTACTTCAACTATATCGGTAAAACGTTGGCCGCAGTGCCTATAAGCGCTGCGACCATAAACGCAGATTATATTCGCTATTCCCCGTCGAGGAAACTGCGCAGTTGCTCTGAGCGGGTCGGATGGCGCAGCTTACGCAGTGCCTTCGCTTCTATCTGACGTATGCGCTCTCGCGTTACATCAAACTGCTTACCGACTTCTTCCAGCGTGTGGTCGGTGTTCATGTCGATACCAAAACGCATACGCAGTACTTTAGCTTCACGAGGAGTGAGGCTTGCCAGTACTTCGTGCGTGGTTTCACCGAGGCCACCGGAAGTTGCTGATTCTACCGGAGACAGAATGTTCTGATCTTCGATGAAATCACCCAGATGTGAGTCTTCATCATCACCGATAGGTGTTTCCATGCTGATCGGCTCTTTGGCGATTTTCAGCACTTTACGAATCTTGTCTTCCGGCATTTCCATCTTTTCTGCCAGTTCTTCCGGTGTCGCTTCGCGACCCATGGATTGCAGCATTTGACGGGAAATGCGGTTGAGCTTGTTGATGGTCTCGATCATGTGCACTGGAATACGGATGGTACGCGCCTGATCCGCGATAGAGCGTGTAATTGCCTGACGGATCCACCAGGTGGCGTAGGTCGAGAACTTGTAACCACGACGGTATTCGAATTTGTCTACCGCTTTCATTAAACCGATGTTGCCTTCCTGGATCAGATCGAGGAACTGCAGGCCGCGGTTGGTGTACTTCTTCGCAATGGAGATAACCAGTCGCAGGTTGGCTTCGACCATTTCCTTTTTTGCACGACGAGCTTTAGCTTCACCAATCGACATGCGACGGCTGATCTCTTTGATCTGGCCGACAGTGACTTGAGAGTCATCTTCGATGTTGGCAAGGCGACGCTGGTGGCGTTCAATGTCTTCCTGATAGGTAGCCAGCTTCTCAGCATATGGCTTGCCGCTATCGAGGTGGCTCTTCAGCCAGTCGGCGCTGATTTCGTTGCCGGGGAAAGTGGCAATGAAGTCTTTGCGTGGCATGTTGCAGTAGCGCACACAAATGTCGCGAATGGCTTTTTCCTGTTGACGAATCTTATCGACGCGGCCGCGCAGATCGCGGGTCAGTTCGTCGACAAAATTCGGAGACAATTTGAGCTCCATGATCATGGCAGTGGTTTTTTCAGTTGCCTTGACCAGTTTGGAGGAGCTGCCATCGTCAATCTTGCCGATAGCTGTCATTGCTTTGCGGTGGGCTTTTTCCAGCGCCAGCATACGCTCACGGACCTCTTCAGGGTCTGGGCCGGTGTCTACAACTTCTTCTTCCTCATCGTTCTCTTCTGCTTCAGCCGCAGCCTTTTCGCGATTGGCCTGTTGTTGCGCCGGAGTCGGGATTTCGTCAGGGGCGTTGGGGTCGATAAACCCGACCAGCAGATCGTTCATGCGAACTTCTTCTGCTGCCACGCGAGCGTAGCGATCAAGGATTTTCTGTATCGTTGAAGGGTAGGCAGACAGTGCAGCCTGCATCTGCCCAAGGCCTTCTTCAATGCGTTTGGCGATTTCGATTTCGCCTTCACGGGTCAGAAGTTCTACAGTACCCATCTCACGCATATACATGCGTACCGGATCAGTGGTGCGGCCAAACTCGCCATCAACGCTTGCAAGTGCGGCGGCAGCTTCGTCGGCAGCATCTTCGTCAGGTGCTGAGTTACTGTCGGAGAGAATTAGCGTATCGGCATCCGGTGCGGCTTCGTGTACGCCGACACCAAGGTCGTTGATCATCGCAATGATCTCTTCAACCTGGTCGGGGTCTACAATGCCTTCCGGTAAATGGTCGTTGACTTCAGCGTAAGTCAGGTAGCCCTGTTCCTTACCCTTGGCGATCAGTTCTTTCAGCCGGGACTGCTGATTCTGGTTCATTGATGTTTTTCGCGCGGACCGAGCATTCACGAATAGGACACCTTATTGAAAGCCAAACCACCAGTCTAGCGAAACCAGTGTTTCATGTCTACGGTGATATGGCGCGGGGAATGGTGCCGAGAAAGTAGGGGGAAATTGAAACTTTTCAAGTTTTTTGGCTAAATTTCATGGTTTTAGCGGTAAAAACTCCATTGACTCACAGCTTTGCGGCAACTTAGGCGGTATCGAGCTTGTGTCACAAATGTTAGAATCCGCGCGCGGCCGCCGTCTGGGCAGGGCACGGCCCGCAATTTTTATCTTTCGAACAACACTGATTGGTGACTTGCCAGGTGGCTGTCCAAGCACCAGGGTCGTAGCGAGGTTGTGAGATTTTAGGTCAGATATTTCGATCGATAGAGGCGAATAGTCATTCTTCTTTAACGATAGGGATCGAAATAGCTGGCCAAAATATCGCGACCGCAGTAGATCCTGGTTCTCGGACAGTCATCTAGGGGCTTTACTCACGCTTTTGCCCCAGCCCGATCCTTTTTCATCTGATCTCCCTGTCACCCAACCGCTACAGGAACCGACACTCAAAAATGGCTGATCATCGAACGCTGGCGAATGCCATTCGCGCGCTGAGTATGGACGCAGTTCAGCAGGCTAAATCCGGTCACCCGGGTGCCCCGATGGGCATGGCAGATATTGCCGAAGCTCTGTGGAATGACTTCTTGAAACATAACCCGGCAGATCCACAGTGGGCTGACCGCGACCGGTTTGTGCTGTCGAACGGCCACGGTTCAATGCTGCTTTATTCGCTGCTGCATTTGTCCGGCTATGATCTCGATATTAAAGAGCTGAAAAACTTTCGTCAGCTGCATTCAAAAACGCCGGGTCACCCGGAGTATGGTTACGCGCCGGGCGTGGAGACCACCACTGGCCCGTTGGGACAGGGGTTAGCTAATGCGGTAGGGATGGCTATTGCCGAACGCACACTGGCCGCACAGTTTAACAAGCCCGATATCTCACTTGTTGATCACAACACCTACGTGTTTATGGGTGATGGCTGCTTGATGGAAGGCATCTCCCATGAGGTTTGTTCGCTCGCAGGCACACTGGGTCTGGGCAAACTGATCGGAATTTATGACGACAACGGCATTTCTATTGATGGTGAAGTAGAGGGGTGGTTTACCGACGATACCGCTGCCAGATTCGAAGCTTACGGATGGCAGGTCATTCGTGATGTCGACGGTCATGATCGCGCCGCCATTGTTGCGGCACTGAACGACGCCAAAGCGCAAACCGCAAAGCCGACACTGGTTATCTGTAAGACCACCATTGGCTATGGATCACCAAACAAAGGTGGCAAAGAGTCTTCTCACGGTGCGCCGCTGGGTGATGATGAAATCGCGTTGGTTCGCGAAACACTGGGTTGGTCACATGCACCTTTCGAAGTACCTGATGAGGTGTACAACGAATGGAGTGCCAAAGAGCGTGGTGCCGAGCGTCAGGCAGCCTGGTCTGCGCAGCTTGCTGACTACCAGTCAAAGTACCCTGCAGAGCATGCCGAGTTTGTTCGGCGTATGGCGGGTGAACTGCCGGAGCAGTTTGCCAGCGCGGTAGACGAATATATTAAGACTACCGATGCGGCGGCCGAGAAAATTGCGTCGCGTAAAGCGTCGCAGAATACCCTGAACGCCTATGGTCCGGTGCTGCCGGAACTCATTGGTGGCTCGGCTGACCTGGCCGGTTCTAACCTGACAATCTGGTCGGGTAGTAAAGACATCAAAGCCCACCCTGAAGGCAACTATATCTACTTTGGAGTGCGTGAGTTCGGCATGGCTGCAATCATCAATGGCATGGTGCTGCATGGTGGCTTTAAAACCTACGGTGCAACCTTCCTGATGTTCTCGGAATATGCCCGCAATGCGCTGCGAATGGCCGCGTTGATGAAAATTCCAGCCATCCATGTATTTACCCATGATTCTATCGGCCTCGGCGAAGACGGACCGACTCACCAGCCGGTAGAACAAGCGGCAACGCTGCGGCTGCTGCCGAATATGGATGTCTGGCGCGCGTGTGACGCGGTAGAGTCTGCGGTTAGCTGGAAGGTGGCGCTGCAACGTACTGACGGACCATCTTCCCTGCTGTTCAGTCGCCAGGGTTTGCCACATCAGCCGCGCACGGCCGAGCAAATTGAGAATATTGAAAAGGGCGGTTATGTACTGCTAGATAGCGATAACCCGCAGGCAATTCTTATCGCCACCGGTTCAGAAGTCGGGCTGGCGGTTGAAGCTCACGGCAAATTGGCCGCTGAGGGTATTAGTAGCAGGGTGGTTTCGATGCCATCAACCACAGTATTCGACCGGCAACCGCAGAGTTACCGCGAGACCGTATTGCCAACTGCGGTGACCGCCCGTGTTGTGATTGAAGCAGGTGTGTCTGGCGGCTGGTACAAGTATGCCGGACACAACAGTGCGATGGTTTGTCTGGATACTTTTGGTGAGTCGGGTCCGGCCGATCAGGTATTTGAGCATTTTGGATTTAATGCTGCCAACGTCGTGGATCAGGTTAAAAATATTATCTAAATGTGTAACGCTTATTCGGAGCAAAACTAAATGGCGATCAAGATAGCGATAAACGGTTACGGGCGTATCGGGCGTAACATTCTGCGCGCCCTGTTCGAAGCCGGTCGAAATAAAGAATTCGATGTTGTAGCGATTAACGATCTCGGCAACACCGAGACCAACGCCCACCTGACCAAGTACGACACCGCTCACGGACGTTTCCCTGGAGACGTTAGCGTTGATGGCGACGATATGATCGTCAACGGTGATCGCATCAAGGTTTTTGCAGAACGCGATCCTTCCAAGTTGCCGTGGGGCGAGCTGGGCGTGGACGTGGTTTTGGAATGTACCGGTTTCTTCGCTTCAAAAGAGAAAGCCAGTGCGCACATTGCCGGTGGCGCCAAGAAGGTCATTATTTCCGCGCCGGGTGGTGCAGATGTTGATGCGACGATTGTCTATGGCGTCAATGAAGGGGTGTTGAAAGCCACTGACACGGTTATCTCCAACGCCAGTTGTACCACTAACTGTCTGGCACCGATGGTTAAGCCGCTGCACGAGAAAATCGGTGTAGTTAACGGTTTGATGACTACCGTTCATGCCTATACCAACGATCAGGTACTTACCGACGTATACCATTCTGATCTGCGCAGAGCACGTTCGGCAACGATGTCTATGATCCCTACCAGCACCGGCGCTGCGAAAGCGGTAGGTCTGGTATTACCGGAGCTCAACGGCAAGCTTGATGGTTTCTCGGTTCGTGTACCGACCATCAACGTATCACTGGTTGATCTGTCGTTTATTGCTGCGCGCGAAACTTCCGTTGAAGAAGTGAACGAAGTCATGAAATCAGCTGCCGACGGTAAAATTCTCGCCTACACTGACGAGCCATTGGTATCTGTTGATTTTAATCACACCAGTACAACATCCAACTTTGATGCAGGTATGACCCGCGTCAGTGGTGGCACACTGGTTAAGTGCTGCTCGTGGTACGACAACGAGTGGGGATTCTCCAATCGTATGCTCGATACCACTGTGGCGCTAATGAACGCCAAGTAAATTAATAGAGCGTTTCTCGCTTATTAGTACTGATAACGCCGGGCAAATCCCGGCGTTGTCATTTTCAGAATGTGGATTTTTTCGTTATGAAAACACTAGATACCCTCGAACTTAAAGATAAACGCGTATTGGTCCGTGCGGATCTCAATGTGCCGGTCAAAGACGGCGAAGTCGCTTCAGATTTACGCATAGTTGCATCGCTCCCGACTATAAAGCTGGCGCTTGAAAAGGGCGCCGCGGTGATGGTGATGTCTCATCTGGGGCGACCTGTTGAGGGGCAGCCGGAAGCCCAATTCTCACTGGCACCGGTTGCCAGACATCTTGCGAAATTGCTCGGACAGCCGGTTGAATTGATTACCGACTATCTGGGGAGTGCGCCTGAATTAGCACCCGGTACTGTGGCGTTATTAGAGAATGTACGTTTTAACGCCGGTGAAAAAAGCGACGATGATGCGCTTGCAAAGCAATATGCTGCTTTGTGTGATGTCTTTGTGATGGATGCGTTCGGTACCGCACACCGTGCCCAGGCATCGACTCATGGTGTTGCCAAACATGCACCGATTGCCTGTGCCGGTCCGCTGTTGGCTGGAGAGCTCACTGCGCTGGGTAAGGCGCTGGATAACCCGGCTCGTCCACTGGTTGCCGTGGTGGGTGGTTCCAAGGTGTCTACCAAATTAACGGTACTGGAGTCGTTGTCCGGAGTGGTCGATCAATTGATCGTTGGTGGCGGCATTGCCAACACGTTTATAGCGGCAGAAGGTCATGGCGTCGGAAAGTCCCTATACGAAGAAGATCTTATCGACGAATCAAAACGGCTTCGTGCAGCCGCACAGGCCAAAGGCGGCGATATTCCGGTACCCGGTGATGTGGTTTGTGGGGCTGAATTCTCAGAAAGTACACCGGCTGTTACCAAGGCGGTAGATGCCGTTGATGAGGGAGATATGATCTTCGATGTCGGTCCGCAAACCGCTGCGCACTATGCTGAGCTTTTACAAAACGCCGGTACTATTGTCTGGAACGGTCCGGTCGGGGTATTTGAATTTTCCCAGTTTTCTGAAGGTACCCGCGTGGTAGGGGAGGCGATTGCAAAGTCCAGTGCATTTTCTATTGCCGGTGGTGGGGATACACTTGCCGCTGTTGATCAATTCGGACTGACTGACGACATCAGCTATATCTCAACCGGTGGTGGTGCTTTTCTCGAATTTCTCGAAGGTAAAAAATTGCCCGCTGTGGAAATTTTGGAGCAACGAAGCCAGTCATAAAGGCCGTTTTTTAGGCATTGTTAACAACATGGCCACTGAATTCGGCGCTTGCTAACAGCGGGTAGGTAAACCCGCTATAATGTGCGGCCCCCAATTGCAGCCACTTAAATAATGCGTAGAACCAAAATTGTCGCCACACTCGGACCCGCTACCTCCAATGAGAGCGCCATGCGCGAATTATTGGCTGCCGGTGTGAATGTAGTTCGGGTTAATTTTTCCCACGGTACCTCCGACGATCATCGGGCAAGCGTTGCAACGGTGCGCAAGATCGCTGAAGAACAGGGAGCTGTGGTTGGAATTCTCGGCGATCTGCAGGGGCCGAAAATTCGTGTATCAAATTTTCTTGAAGGGTCAGTGCAGCTTAAGAAAGGCCAGACGTTTACCCTTGATATTGATCACGATGACGAGGCCGGTACCAATGAAGTGGTTGGCTGTGTTTATCGGGAGCTGC
This sequence comes from uncultured Granulosicoccaceae bacterium, assembly GCA_938008205.1. GTDB lineage: Bacteria > Pseudomonadota > Gammaproteobacteria > Granulosicoccales > Granulosicoccaceae. Next base: position 5,430 of record CALLLY010000218.1, on the reverse strand, counting down.
CGGATGATCTGCAGATTGGCAGTGTGCTGGTGCTGGACGACGGACGCATTGTGCTGGAAGTTACCGGCCTCAACGGTGGCAAGATTAAAACCACCGTGGTTGTCGGGGGCAAGTTGTCTAACCGCAAGGGAATCAATTTGCGTGGTGGCGGCTTATCAGCCCCCGCCATTACCGACAAAGACCGTGAAGACTTAAAGGTCGCGGCAGAACTCGATATTGATTACCTCGGTGTCTCGTTTCCGCGAGATGCGGCCGATATACACCACGCCCGTAAATTACTGCTGGAGGCCGGGTGTGATGCGGCGATTGTGGCGAAAATCGAGCGTGCAGAAGCGGTAGAGGCAATCGATGAGATTCTCGAAGCGACCGACGTCATTATGGTGGCTCGTGGCGATTTGGGTGTCGAGATTGGTGACCCGCAGCTGCCGGCGGTGCAAAAGAGCCTGATCAATAAAGCGCGATCAGCCAACAAGGTAGTGATTACCGCAACGCAGATGATGGAATCAATGGTCACCAGCCCGATCCCGACCCGTGCAGAAGTGTTTGATGTTGCCAACGCGGTGCTGGATGGTACCGATGCAGTCATGCTGTCTGCAGAGACGGCTGTTGGTGCCTACCCCGAGCGCGCAGTCACTGCCATGAGTCGCATCTGCGAAGAGGCGGAAAAGGAGCCAAAAGTGATGGAGTCTGCACATCGACTGCATAGCGAGTTTGCTGCAATCGATGAATCAATAGCGATGGCGACCATGTACACCGCCAACCATCTTGATGTGAAGGCCATTGGTGCGCTCACAGAAACCGGTTCCACAGCGTTGTGGATGTCGCGTATCAGTTCAGGAATCCCGATCTATGCCGTAACAACCAACCCGGCGACACAGACTCGCGTGACGCTCTACCGCGGGGTGTATCCGGTGCCGTTTGAAAAACGGTTAGAGTCTTCGTATGAAGCGAATCAGGCGGTGGTAGAAATGCTGGTCGGGCAGCAGAAGGTAGACGACGGTGATCTGGTCATCATAACCAAGGGTGATATGTTCGGTGTTGCCAGTGGTACGAACTCGATGAAAATTGTTCGTGTTGGGGACTGGACAGAGGAGCAATAAGCACTAGCTCAGCAGCCGGTGATCGAACAATAAACGCGTCAGAAATTTATCCTGGAGGCTGACATCAGATTGGCCTCTATTTTGAATCTCACAGTGATTACTGTGACCAACAGTCGGCGGCACTATAACTAGAGCAGGAGTAGATCGTTGCCGGCCAACATTTTGACGATTGAGAGATCAATATATGAGCAATTTTAACCAGCAATTGGCAAAGGTCCGCGACGAGTCCGGATTTATCGCTGCGCTGGACCAAAGTGGTGGAAGTACGCCAAAAGCCCTTGGCCAGTACGGTGTGACTGAAGATCAGTGGAGCGATGACGAGGGAATGTTTGATCTGGTTCATCAGATGCGAACACGAATCGTCACCACCGAAGCCTTTAACGGCGAGCGCATTATTGGAGCGATTCTTTTCGAAGGCACCATGGATCGTGAGATCAACGGCAAGGGGTCAGCTGAATTCCTGTGGTCTGAAAAAAATGTCGTGCCTTTCCTGAAAGTAGATAAGGGTCTTGAAGACGAAAGCAATGGTGTGCAGCTGATGAAAGCCATGCCGGAACTGGATGCACTGCTTGATCGTGCCAAGGCCAAAGGTGTGTTTGGCACCAAGATGCGTTCAGTGGTTAAGCAGGCCAACGATGCCGGTATCAAGCAGATTGTTGATCAGCAGTTTGAAGTCGGTAAGCAAATCGCCGCCAAAGGTCTGGTGCCGATTCTGGAGCCCGAGGTCGATATCAACTGTCCTGATAAAGCCAAAGCCGAAGAAATGCTAAAAGCGCATTTGCTGGCGGGTCTTGATCAGCTTGCAGACGACGAGCTGGTGATGTTCAAACTCACGTTGCCTGAAACCGGTGGCTTTTATAAAGAGTGTATCGACCATAAAAATATGGTGAAGGTAGTGGCGCTGTCCGGTGGCTATCCGCGTGATGAAGCAAACCGCCGCCTGGCACAAAACCCCAGAATGGTCGCGAGCTTTTCTCGTGCACTGGTTGAAGGGTTAACGGCACAAATGTCCGATTCAGAGTTTAATGATCATCTGGATGGCGGCATTGATTCGATCTACCAGGCTTCCAAAGCCTGAGGCAGGCACTAAGCTGGTGTTGTACGAAAAAGGGAGCCATGCGCTCCCTTTTTTATGGTTTGACGTTATGAGGTGAGCTTGTTGTAGGCGGTTTCGTAGCGAGCCAGGGTTTTTTGCATAATGTCTTCCGGTAAATCTGGGCCGGGTGCGGTTTTATTCCAGTCGAGCGTTTCGAGGTAGTCTCTGACAAACTGTTTGTCGTAGCTTTCGGGGCTGGAGCCGGCCTGGTATGACGCTGCATTCCAGAATCGTGAGCTATCGGGTGTCAGCACTTCATCCATCAGGGTTAATGTGCCATTGGCATCGGTACCAAATTCAAATTTGGTATCGGCAATAATAATTCCGCGCTGCCTGGCGTGTTCGGCGGCGCGGTTATAAATTTCTATACTCGCCTGCCGGACTGCATCTGCCTGTTCATTGCCGACCACACTTTGCATTTGAGCAAAGGATATATTTTCATCATGATCGCCGACATCGGCTTTGGTCGCCGGAGTGAAAATCGGCTCGGGCAATTGCTGCGCAAGGGTAAGGTCCGTGGGAAGTTCAATACCGCATACGCTGCCACTGCGCTGGTAGTCCAGCCAGCCGGAGCCGATTAAATATCCACGGACTACCGCCTCGATGGGCAAACCATCCAATCGCTTGACAATCATGCTGCGGTTTTCTGCCTGAGCCCGCTCCTGTGCATCCGGCAAAATGTCTTGCAGCGTGAGTTCATCAGATAAATGGTTGGGCATCAGATCGCCGATAAAATCAAACCAGAACAGGGCGATTTTTGTCAGCAGAATGCCTTTGCCGGGTAGTGGTTTAGGCATCACTACGTCAAACGCCGACACCCTGTCAGTTGCAATTAGCAGCAGATGGTTATCGCCCACTGCGTAGATATCGCGCACCTTGCCGCGATGCACTTGTGGCAGCGACGTGATGGTGGTTTCTGTAATGGCTGAGTAAGACAAGTGATTTCCGGTTTTACCTGAGATTGCAGTGGCGCGAACGCGGGATTTTCATCACGCGAACCGACATTCTCGCAGTATGCCGGCAAATCGCCGGATACCTGTTCTCACAGCAGATTTTTTCTTTTACAAATATCAATAAGTATTCGATACGAGAAGAAAATCCACTGTGAAAACAATTATCGAAGCGTTATGCTCGCCCTACCGCGAATAACGTCGGTCAACATTTTAACGAATGGCGCATGCAGATGCAGAATCCTTTGGTGGGAGTGGTAATGGGAAGCGACAGTGACTGGCCGGTCATGCAGCACGCCCATGAAGTACTAACCGATTTCGCGATAGCACATGAGTGCAAAGTGGTGTCTGCGCATCGCACACCGGATTTGTTGTACCAATACGCCGAGCAGGCGTCAGCCCGCGGTTTGAAAGCAATTATTGCCGGCGCCGGTGGTGCCGCACACTTGCCGGGTATGCTGGCTGCCAAAACCACAGTGCCGGTGCTTGGGGTGCCTGTGCCTTCACGTCATCTGGCTGGCAAAGACTCGCTGTTATCGATTGTGCAGATGCCCAGCGGAATACCGGTCGCGACTTTTGCTATAGGCAACGCCGGTGCTGCAAATGCGGCTTTATTTGCCATTGCACAGCTGGCCACTACCGATGCCACTCTGGCGGAAAAACTCAATGGCTACCGCCAGTCACTACAGGAAAAGGTGCAGGCGATGGAGTTACCGGTTTGAGCAAGCTTCAATCCCCTGTACTGCCGGGGGCGACACTGGGTGTCCTTGGTGGCGGTCAGCTTGGCCGTATGTTTTCGCACGCAGCAACACAGATGGGTTATCGGGTAGCAGTGCTCGATCCGGCTGAAAGCGGCCCGGCTGCGGAAGTATCAACCCATCATATTCGCAGTGCCTATGATGATGAATCAGGATTGCTGGAACTAGCGCAATTGTGCGATGCAGTCACGACCGAATTTGAAAATGTACCGGCACAGAGTCTGCGATTTCTTCAACAGCATGTACCCGTTTCACCGGCACCCGATGCAGTAGAAATTGCGCAAAGCCGGATTCGTGAAAAAACTTTTTTTGTTCAACACGGTATTCCCACCAATCACCATTGTCTGGTGGTGCAAAGTGCGGACATTGCTGATGCTTTTGCACAAATGAGTGGCAAGGCCGTCATTAAAACCACCACACTGGGTTATGACGGTAAAGGGCAGCAAGTGTGTAACAGTGCACAAGAGATGCTCAAAGCGTTTGAATCGTTTGGTGCTGTTGAGTGTCTGGTTGAAGACTTTGTTGCGTTTGATGCAGAAGTTTCTGTAATTATTGCACGCGATATTCACGGTAATGCAGAGGTGTTTCCGGTTGCTGAAAACCAGCATCGAAACGGGATACTCGATGTGAGTATTGTGCCAGCCAGAGTGAATGATTCGATCACGGAGGGGGCCCGGAAAATTGCTCATCAGGTGGCGGACGCTTTAGATTATGTTGGTGTGTTAGCGATTGAAATGTTTGTCGTGGGTGATAACTTGCTGGTTAATGAAATTGCTCCGCGCCCGCACAACAGTGGTCACTATACGCTTGATGCAACCAACTATTCACAGTTTGATTTACAAGTCAGGATGCTCTGCGGATTGTCTCCTGTGCCGATTGAATTACTAAAGCCGGTAGTGATGTTAAATATTCTTGGAGATTTGGTGCTGCACGAAAAATTCAGCTGGCACACACTGATGCAGGATCCACACGCGCATATCCATGAGTATGGTAAAGAGTCGGCGCGCGCCGGCCGCAAAATGGCTCACGTAAATTTTCTCGGGGATGATGCCGGGGAATTGTTGAATCGTGCAGAACAGTTCAAGCAGTTATTTTATCCGGCGTCGTGAGCGTGTGCTGCAATGCGTTTTATCTCGATGACGGCAAAGCATTAACGCATATTCAAGAATGTTGTTGTGTCTGATCGGATTTGTCTGTTTGTTCATTACGATCCTGCCGATGTAATTGCGCCTTGTGTTGAGCACTATTTGCGCGGCCTGGCTGAAGTTTGTCGTGAAATTTGTTTTGTTTCCAACAGTAATCTCTCCGATTTAGAAAAGAACAAAGTTCAGCCGCTGGTATCCCGCGTGTTTACCAGAGAAAACACTGGCATGGATTTCGGGGCCTGGAAATATGTTATTGATCAGGTTGGCTGGAAGCATATAGAAAGCTTCGATGAACTGGTATTAGCCAACGACAGTTGCTACGCGCCGATGTTCCCGTTTGATGAACTGTTCAGTACCATGAGTCAAGTGAATGTAGATTTT
>CALLLY010000217.1 GCA_938008205.1 uncultured Granulosicoccaceae bacterium | reverse complement strand
GTGATACTTTTTACTTCATCGGAGAACGATTGGGTTTTATAGTCGATCACATGGTGGGCACCAAGCTCACTGACTCTTGCAAGCTTACCGGAAGACGCTGTCACAATGATTGTGACATCAGGATACAACGAACGAACCAGCTGAATGGCCGCGGTATTGACGCCGCCGCCACCACCGTGCAGTAATACCGAGTCGTTAGCTGCCGGCTGGCCAAGCACGATAGTATTGAGATAAGCAGTTATATAAGTTTCGCAAATACAGGCCGCCTGTTGAAATGTCAGATTCTCAGGGATGGGCATTGTGTGCCCGGCATAAGCCAATGCGTACTCGGCGTAGCCTCCACCACCCACCAGTGCAAATACGCGGTCCCCGGGTTTAAATCGATCAACACCCTCCCCCACCGATTCAACCGTTCCCGCAACTTCAAGCCCGAGAATTTCAGAGTCCCCTTTGGGTGGTGGATAATTTCCCTGGCGTTGAATAATGTCGGGTCGGTTAACCGAGGTGGCAGCAACTTTTATCACAAGCTTGCCTGGCTCGGCGGCCGGTGCCGGCACATCGCCCAATGCGAGTTGATCGGCATCGCCAAATTCGTTGAGTACAATTGCTTTCATTACCCGTGTGCCCTAAGCCAATTTACAAAAAAGTCTGTCAGGCAGTATTGTACAGCGACCACCGGCTTTGGTTTACACTATATGATCACCGTACTGCGACCCCGCTGGTTTACAACGTACTTATCAAAGATGACAAAACGACTATTACTAGGCTGCATTGCCGACGATTTCACCGGTGCCAGCGATCTTGCCAATACCCTGGCAAAAGAAGGCATGAGCACCACACAATTCATTGGCACACCAGACACTCAAACCAGTTGTGATTGCGACGCTGCGGTTATTTCACTCAAAAGCCGCTCTATCGCCGCCGATGAAGCCATTGAGCAATCACTGGCCGCCTTGCAGTGGCTGAGAAAACAGGGTGCGGAACAATTTGTTTTTAAGTACTGCTCTACCTTTGACTCAACCCCGCAAGGCAATATAGGGCCAGTGGCAGAAGCCCTTGCAGCGGAACTGGGTACCAGCGCAGTGGTCGTATGTCCGGCTTTTCCTACCACAGGGCGAACAGTTTATCAGGGGCACTTGTTTGTCTTTGACAAGCTGTTAAACGAATCCGGATTGCAGAACCATCCTCTCAATCCAATGACCGATGCCGACATCCGTCGCTGGCTGGCAAGCCAAATCACAACAGTTGCGGGACACATTGATCACAGCACCGTCGCCAGCGGCAGCAGTGAGATACGACAAGCGCTAAAAAGTGCAGAAGCACGTGGCGAGACACTGGTGGTTGTCGATGCTGTAGCCGACAACGACTTAAGAGAAATTGGCGCTGCCTGCAGCGATGCCAGGCTCCTCACCGGCGGGTCCGGCATAGCCCTCGGACTGCCACAGAATTTTCGTGATCAGGGACTGTTGTCAAGCGTTGGAGATAACTTCACACCACAACCCTCTGCTGCAGTAATTCTTTGCGGCAGCTGCTCTGTTGCTACTCGCGAACAGATCAATAACTACGAAGGACCGCACTTTCCGATAGATGTCCCTTCGCTGATGTCCGGAACTATTACCGCAGAATCAGTGGCAAGCCAGCTACCCACCGATGCGGCTCCTCTTATTTATTCTTCCGCAGACCCGGAGGTGATCAATAAACTACAGGCAGATTTTCCTGCAGAAAAACTTGCACAATGTATCGAAACCTTTTTTGGCGATCTGGCCAGGGCAATGGTAGAGCGCGGTATAAAGAGAATTGTAGTGGCAGGAGGAGAAACATCCGGTGCGGTTATCAGCGCATTAAATCTCAGCGCCTTTAATATCGGCCCGGAGATTGACCCGGGCGTTCCTGCATTGAGCACTATCGATGATCCACACCTGGCGGTTGCCCTTAAGTCCGGTAACTTCGGTGGCCGTCAATTCTTCTCAAAAGCGCTGAGCGTATTGGAAGCTGGTCGTGAATGAAGCAAAACTTCGTGATGAAATCTGTCGGTTCGGGCAATCGATGTTTAATCGCGGCCTCACGATGGGAAGCAGCGGAAACATCAGTGTAAAAACCAAACACGGCTGGCTGGTAACACCGACCAATGCCTCATTGGGAAATCTTGACCCCGACCGTTTAAGCCTGCTCGACCAACACGGCAAGCTTGTATCGGGTGATGCACCCACCAAAGAGGTTCCATTGCATACCGCCATGTATGACAGCGTTGCCAACTGTGGTGCTATTGTCCACCTGCATTCCACCCATTCGGTTGCTGTATCACTGTTGCCCGATACCAACCCCGAAGACGCACTGCCACCACTTACTGCGTACTATGTGATGAGAGTCGGGCGCACTGCCTTAATCCCATACCACAAACCGGGGGATCCAATGATAGGCGATGCCATCAAAGGACTGGCTGGCAAGTATACCTCCGTGCTGTTGGCAAACCATGGCCCTGTGATGGCCGGTAAGTCGCTGGAAGCTGCCGTTTACGCTACCGAAGAACTGGAAGAAACAGCAAAACTGCATTTGATAACCCGCGGCCTGAATCCGCGGGTTCTCACCTCAGACCAGATCGCTGCACTCGCAAAATAAATACGGAATCTGCCATGCCATTTCTCGCTGCCAACCTGTCAATGATGTTTAACGAACATGACTTTCTCGATCGCTTCGAGGCTGCTGCCAATGCTGGCTTTAGTGCGGTTGAATATTTGTTCCCTTATGATTTTAAGGCCAGCGAAATTGCCGATAGATTGCACAGCCATAAACTACAACAAGTGTTGTTTAACACCATACCGGGCAACTGGGAGCAAGGTGAACGTGGGCTTGCCAGCCTGCCGGGTCGCGAACAGGAGTTTCTGGATGGCGTTGGCACCGCATTGGAATATGCAAAGGTGCTGCAATGTCCGCGCATTCATGCCATGGCAGGGTTACTCAACAGTGAACAGGACAAATCGAAACATACCGACACCTATCTCAGTAACTTAACCGCAGCGTTAGCCATGTGCAGTGAAAAAGACGTCGACTTACTGATCGAACCAATAAACCCGATCAATATGCCCGGGTACTTCTTAAACGACTTTCAACAGGCTTGCGATATTCTCGATCAGGTCAATACCGGCGACGCCAAAGCAAAACTGCAGTTTGATTTCTTTCACTGCCATCGAATCCACGGAGACGTCGCCAGCTGGATTGAAAAGTGCAAAAGACACATTGCACATTTTCAGATCGCCGGCACCCCGGAACGGCACGAACCGGACATTGGCGATTTACCCTTTCAGGAAATTATCACAGCCGCAGCGCAGCACGGTTTCGGTGAACTTGCGATTGGCTGCGAATATATACCGGCAGCACGTACTGAAGACGGCTTAAGCTGGTGCAGGCAGTGGCTGTAAAGCCATCAAACAAGTCTCCCTTATGCATGCATTTCAACTCTTCATCTATCAACACCTGCCGAGGTTTTTACAGCTTTTTATCAGACGTCGGATGTTCCCTACCTATCTGGTTTGCGCAAAGGTACTGGTAACCAACTCCCGCGGACAATTTCTGGCGGTTAAAACCACCTATAACCCGGGCTGGGATATACCCAGCGGGCATTGTGACCGGGGAGAAAGTCCTACCGTTGCTGCAGCCAGAGAGTTGTATGAGGAGACCGGAATCAAACCGGAGTCACTGCAGCAACGCGGTGTTATATTTCAACCGAGAACCAATATAGTACAGGTACTGTTCGCAGCCGAAGTCAACTCGAATGTAACCCCGAAACCCGACAATGTTGAAATATCTGAAGTGAGGTGGGTTACCGAGAGCGATGTCGATTTAAACCCGCATGCACGCGAGGCAATTGATGTTTTACTTCGCAGGCAAGTGAATTATTTTGTGTCTGAGCTTGATCACTAAACGACTTGCACGCAGGCTCACACCGACAACCCTTCCAGCAGAGACTCTATTCGAGGCACAGATACCTTATCGGCGGTTCCGAGTTCCTGGGCAAATACCGACACCCTGAGTTCTTCAAAAAGCCAACGCACGGCGATTATTTTCGGATCTGTCGGCAAGCTCACAACACCACGCTTTACTCGCTCCCATACCGGCAACATTTCAGCACGGCGACGGCGATCTCTGTCGGGCTCTCTGTCTAAACTATCCAGACGTTTGTCAATTGCCTTAAAATAAACAGGCAGTCGGTGCAGCCTCGCAAGCGGTGTGGCGGTAACGAACCCGGGATACATCAAGTGCTCAATCTGATCTTTAATGTCGGCAATGGGTTCAACCCAGCTTAACGACACAGAACCACTCATACGCTTGGCAACTTGTCTATGCGCTTCCATAGTTTTCTCAAGCACCGAGCAGATCTGATTGGTGTGCTCTACCAGCTGCGGCTGATTGCGCTCCAGAATTTCATAGAACTGTTCACGCGTTTCGGGTTGTGATTCCTGAGAGATAAACGCAGCGTCAATGGCAGCATCGATTATATCGTGTTTAAGTACTTCACTTTTTCCAAACACTGCAAAACGCAGGCTAAGCACGTCGATACCCGGTAAGTTTCGCAATAGATATTTCACTTCCTTTTGCAGACACTTTTTGTATAACCCGCGCAAACCAGCAGGCATATGTGCCGCTGCATCCTTTGGTGTTGCAAACAACCTCAGATTAATCTGCTGATTTTCATTCACCAACGCAGGGTAGCCCTGCATCTTCACCCCTTGCGTCTCGATTTCTACCGATTCAGGCAGATCACCGAAATTCCACTCACTTAAGTCGCTGCGCTCAAAACTATTGTCCGCGGTAGCTGCGAGATTTTCTTCAATCTTGTCAATATATCTGCTTTGCAGCTGATCGATATCACGCCCTTCATCGATACAATGACCATTTTGATCCAGCACTTCAAAACGCATTTTTAAATAGTCTGGTAGTTGTTCGAGTTGAAAATCATGGCTCGACAACGGTTCAGACGACACCTGTTTTAAACCGGTAGTCAACGCTGTTAGCAACGATTCGTGTCGGTGATTGGTTATGGCCTGTAACATCTGATCAGCCACATCCGGTGCTGGTACATAGTTACGTCTCTGCTGCTTGGGCAATGACTTGATAAGTGCTGTAATCTTTTCCTTCAACAACCCCGGTACGACCCATTCACACTGAGCCGGATTGATGCGATTAAGCAGACTTACCGGTACTGCGAGAGTCACTCCGTCGGTCTCTGCGCCCGGTTTGAAGTTGTACTTTAGTGGCAATACCACACCGGAAAACTCCATTTGATCGGGAAAATCATCCGATCGAATATCGGGCTCTTCATCCTGTAGCAAATATTCGCGAGTCAGGTGCAGCGCACGCGGGTTATCTGCTTCAAATTCTTCCCGCCATTTTTCAAACAATGGTCCGGAGTAAATACCTTCGGGTACTATCTGATCATAAAAGCGGTAGAGTTCTTCGGGGTCGACCAGAATATCGCGTCTGCGGCTTTTTTCTTCCAGCGTCACCACTTCATCAATCAATCGTAAGTTATGATGATAGAACTGCGCCTGGGTGTTGTAGTTACCTTCGACCAGCGCGCTTCGAAGAAAGATCTCGCGAGACTCATGCGGGTTGATCGGCCCGTAATTGACACGCTTTTTTTCAATAACCACCAGACCATACAGGGTTGATTTGCGAAACGCTCCTACCTGCGCACGTTTACGCTGCCAGCTGGCTCCAAAGTAGCTATGTTTTAGTAATGGTTCGGCGGCGCGCTCTATCCAGTCAGGCGAGATACCGGCAACACCGCGCGCATAAACCCGATTAGTTTCACTGACCTCGGCGGCCATGATCCACTTGGGCCCTTTACCAAATACGCCGGAACCGGGAAACAACATCAGCTTGCGATTACGCGTACCGAGGTAGTTGTTTTTTTCATCTTTCAGTGCAATGTTACCCAGCAGTCCGGCCAACAGTGCACGATGGATACTGTCGTAACTTGCGTCAGTTGTATTTTCAGAGATCTTCAGCTCTTTTAATACCTGCTGTAGCTGACGACGAATATCACGCCATTCCCGAAACCGCAGATGCGATAAAAAACGCTGTTTACACATTTTTCGAAACTGATTATTAGACAAGCGTTCCGACTGCACCTGGCAAAACGCCCACAGATTCAGTAACGCCAGAAAATCTGATTTCGCATCGTTGAACTCTGCATGTAATTCATCGGCTGCCTGCTGCTTGTTCATCGGGCGTTCGCGGGGGTCCTGCACCGACAGCGCACTGACGACGGTAAGCACTTCTGCAACACTGCCTTCCTTCTGCGCTTCGATCAACATACGCGCAAGCCGCGGGTCTATGGGAAGACGCGCCAGTTTGCGACCCAGTGGCGTGACTTTGCGCTTATCAGTGACTGCTCCCAGTTCTATCAGTAACTGGTAGCCGTCAGTGATTAAACGACTGTCCGGAGCTTCAACAAAAGGGAAGGTTTCCATTTTCCCAAGCCGCGAGACCTCCATCTGCAAGATTACCGATGCGAGGTTGGTACGTAGTATTTCAGGTTCGGTAAATTCGCTGCGTTGTTCAAAATCTTCTTCACTGTATAAACGAATACAAACACCGGGCGCTTCACGACCACAACGCCCCTTACGTTGATTGGCCGATGCCTGTGATACTCGTTCAATAGGTAAACGCTGAACTTTACTGCGCACACTATAGCGTGACAGGCGAGCCAGTCCGGAATCTACGACATAGCGAATACCGGGTACAGTCAGCGAGGTTTCAGCAACATTGGTCGCCAATACAATGCGTCTGCCCGAATGCGGTTTAAATATTTTTCCCTGCTCTGCAGCCGACAACCGAGCAAGCATCGGCAGTACTTCCACACCACGCAGTAAGCGGCTGGAAGATACCGCTTTACCCAGATAGTCGTCTGTTTCTCTAATGTCCCGCTCACCCGGTAAAAACACCAGAATATCGCCACTACCCACTTTTGCCAGCTCTTCACAAGCATCGAATATCGCCTGCGGCTGATCGCGGTCTTCATCTTCCTGCCATGGACGATACAGTACATCCACCGGGTAGCTTCTGCCTTCCGCCAGAATAATCGGCGCATCGTTAAAGTGTTTTGAGAACGTATCCGGATCAATGGTCGCAGAGGTAATGATGATCTTTAGATCTCTGCGTTTTTTTATCAGCGATTTTAAATAACCAAGAATGAAATCAATATTCAGGGATCTTTCGTGTGCTTCATCGACAATGATGGTGTCGTACTGATTAAGCCACGGATCGGACTGAATTTCGGCCAGCAGAATGCCATCAGTCATCAGCTTGATATAGGTATTGTCTGACAGCTTATCGTTAAAGCGGACTTTGTAGCCGACTGCATTCCCAAGTTCGGTGTTCAACTCGGCGGCAATTCGTGCAGAAACACTGCGTGCCGCAATCCTTCTGGGTTGCGTGTGGCCAATCATGCCTTCCCGTCCGCAGCCCGCTTCCAGGCACATTTTGGGGATCTGAGTAGTTTTCCCCGAACCTGTCTCACCGCAGATAATCGTGACAGGGTTGTCGGCAATAGTTTTTATGATGTTGTCGCGATGAGCAACAATAGGAAGGTCAGATGGGTACTCACAATCCGGAATATGACTTGCCCGTTGACTGCGACGCACCTGTGAGGTCGCTATCGCTTTTCGCAACTGCTCAAGCTGGCTATCACGCTTACTGTCAGGTTCAGATTCTACAAGCTTGCGCAAGCGCCGACGCAACGCATGTTGCTCGGCACGGATACAACGGTCTATGTCTTTGTGAATTCGCCGGGAGTCAACATCGGCATGCGGAGATGACAAAACGTTCGAAGTTAAGTGATCAGCTTTGAACCTTGATCACCAGATAACCCATACCACCCTGGCTCAGTCGCTGTTGTGCCTTGCGCAAATTTTCAGAGTTATAGAAAGGGCCAATGCGCACACGATGCAACAACTTACCGTCTTTTCTTACTTTGTGAATAAACGCATCCATGCCGGAACTACGTAGATTATTTTGCATGCGACTGGCGTCTCCCTGACGGCTGAACGCACCGGCCTGCAGGTAGTAGAAAGTCTTCGGCGCGTTAGGAACCTTTTTGACGATCGTCGGTTCCTGCACTTCTCTGGTAAGAGCGGTCTGATTCACTGCGACAGGCTGAGTGACTATCGCTGCACCGCTGGCGTTTATTGACGGCGACACCGCCGCACTGGCAACCTCAACTGGCTGAACCCCGTCGACATTGCTGAACTCATCAGAAATTTGAACTGCCGTTGGTCGTTCATTGAGACCCGCACCGTAGCGACCGCTGGTTTCGGTTCTGGAAAATGCAGGCATTTGATCGGCTTTGACATTTGGCACAGCATCTTTGACACCGGGCAGGTTGTCATAAAAGCCAAATTGAGACGCTTCAGTGGCTTCATAAGTTTCGACCGCGCGCTCAGTTTCAACCAGTGTGTAGTGCTTTTCGGGCATTCGGGACAGAAAGAGCACGAAGCCCAGAACAAATCCGACAATCACTCCGATAGTCAGCAACATCCACCCCTGGCTTGCGCCAAGTTGAGATTTTCGAATGCCTTGTAGATCAAGCATTGGTTTGCCGAGGCCCCTGCTATTCATTGGAACACGTGAATTTTTCATCGCCTTGAGGGTCTGCCATACCGCCAGTTCAGGTTTTAACTTCGGGCAGCAACTGTACCGTTTTCTTTACACTTATCGTTACTGTACAAGATTTCCAGCAACTTGCATGGAATTTATCAATTTTCGACAAGTTAATTCTTCAGTACAAACGAAGCTGACCGCGTTTCAAGCGCCACTGGTTTTTATTTAAAGTCAGGTATTTACAGAATGTTATTATTCTAACGCTTGAAGTATGGCAACGGAAGTACTGCGGCAAATAAATGTGCAGCAAAAGGTCTGGAAAATCCGCTGTATTTTCTGTCATTTCCACAACATATAGCTATTGGTCACCTCAATCTAGAGCATATCGTGTGGATCAACGTCAATAGACCATCGGATACGACGCGATTCCGGTAATTGCTCCATTGTCGGCCTTAGCGGGTTTAAAACGCGATGCAGGGCGGTTCTGTCGTCACAAAGCAGTAACAGCTGAGCCCGGTACCGACCCGCAACCCTTTCCATAGGTGCATGCGCAGGCCCTAACACATCAACCTTCATTTCCGGATTAATTGATTCATTAATAGCAATCTGACGAATGCGATCAAGGTAGTCAAAGGCCGCACCCCGCCCGACATCATCTGCACGGATAAGTGCAATATGCATAAACGGTGGCCACGCGGTGGTGCGGCGTTCGTCAAGCAACTGGGAGGCAAACTCGTTATAGCCTTTGTTCAACAAAAGATGCAGTAAAGGGTGATCGGGATTACGGCTTTGAATCAGCACGGTACCAGGCTTATCAGCGCGGCCGGCACGACCGGCCACCTGCACAATCAATTGCCCCATTTGTTCCGTTGCCCTGAAGTCAGCCCCGAACAATCCCCGATCAGCATCCATGATCCCTACCAGGGTGACATTGGGAAAATCGTGACCCTTGGCAAGCATTTGCGTACCGACAAGAATTTGCGCCTCACCACTGGCAGCCA
>CALLLY010000216.1 GCA_938008205.1 uncultured Granulosicoccaceae bacterium | reverse complement strand
GCAAGGTGTTATGAAAAGCGCAAGTTTACCCTCTTGGTTGCGGAGGGTGTGGTAAATGTGTTTGTTGCCTGGTAGTGGTGCCGTGTTAAACGTGTGTAAGCAGCAGCGGAAAGCCAGCGCGTGGCCTCGCTCACGCGTCGGGTTTTCTGATGAGCTTTCTGAAAGTAATGGCTTTGACAGCACGTCTAAGCTTGGGAAGGTTTGTATAGCCGCCGGGTTGAACGAATCACAGGGGTTTGCGCACGGTTGGCGACCGGCAGATGTGATTACAGTAAACTACGACGATGCGCAGATTAATTCATTTGGTTGTCCTGTTGTTCGGGCTGTTGGGCTGGTCCTCCTCGCACGCCCAACTGCTGGACGTGTTTTCCGGCAGTGATCTGCAGGTTTCTCTGGAAACTGCCATCGGCTGTGACCTGAGCTCGCGGCTGCGATCAAATCTGACGGTGCAGCCACTGTATTCGCTTGGTGATAGTGGCTGTGAGTCGGTCAATCCGGCTGTCTCGGGAACCTATTACTCCAATGCCACCTGTACAGTATCTGTGCAGTTTGAGCGAACCAGTCAACAGCAGTTTTGTGCGCAGGCCACCGACAAGGTGATGCTCGGCGAGGCTGGAGGTGACGTGTCGGGCTGGACGCTTTCACCCGGGACAACCTACAACATTGGCGCGTTGTCACTGAATGGTTTATCTCAGCCGTATCGCCGCAGCGAGGTTTACCGGACCCTCAGTACAGCGGCGGGTGAATGTCGGTTACTAATGAGAATCTATAAAAAGGATCTGACCGATGGTGCACCACAGCGCGTGTTGATCGCGCTGCATGGCGGCAGCTGGCGCAGCCGCGGGTTTGGCTCTTTTGGTATTGAGTCGTCGGTTGCTCAATATACCGATCGCGGGTTTGTTGTGTTTGCCCCTTATTATCGATTGCTTGGCGGGAGTGAGGGCAGTGCGGCCTGTAACGGTGCTACTCTGTCGCAAATTACCGACGATGCGCAGGCGGCATTGAGTTGGGTAGAGACTAATGCGGCAGCCTTTGGTGCAAGCGGGCTGCCAGTAGTGCTTGGGCAATCAGCAGGCGCTCATCTGGCGCTGTCTTTGGCGGTTAATCAGCCGCAGCGTATCGGTGCGTCGATATTGCTTTACCCGCCAACGGACTTCAGTGATTTGTTGCAGCAGTTGCAGGCTGGGGAGTACACCAATGAAGAAGGCATAGGACTAATGAATCTGGTGTTGGGTGATGCGCAGCAATTTGATGTGGCAGACTCACCGGTACCGGAAAACTCCTACCCTGTGATCGTTGAGCAGCAGAATCGCGGTTATCCGCCCATGCAAATTTTGCATGGGCTGGCTGATGAGTTAGTACCTGCGCGTCAATCAGTGAGATTATGTAATGCGCTTGCAGGCAGAACATTAACAGATGAGGTAACAGTGAATGATCAGCTGGCGGTGCAGACAAGCTGTGGGTTGCAGTCTGAGTTGTCGCTTTTTACCGAGGCAAACCATGCGCTGGATATTTGCCTGAGTAATAGTGCGTTGCTGGCGTCGACCTGTTTGTCCGGGAGTCGCGAAAGCAGACAGTTGATTGCCAACAAAATGCAACAGGTCGCGCTGTGGGCCGCGCAGCAGGTATCGGTTGCCAATGAGTCAACATCAGCCGGTTCCGGGGCGGTAGGAACGGGGTGGATGGTATTGCTGTTTGTTTTTTTGCTGCCCGGCCGGAGAGGGTTCCGGCCCGGAGTTATCAGATCGTGTATTTGCTAGTATAGATTTGAAACCAGAGTGATACCGGTCAGTGCGATGGCACTGGCTTCGGCACTGGCATAGGTAGTCTGGTTGTCTGAAAGTTGTGCCCTTGCGTGCTTGTCGTGATCATAGATGTCGTCACGAAACTGGGTCACACCGGCATCGTCTACCCATGCGGTTTGATATGTCAGGTGTACCGGCAACGGTGTTCTTAAATTCACCTTCTTGGTTGAACTGAGAATCTCGTAGGTATCAATTTCAGACTGGGTTCTGCCATCGGCGCTCAGTAGCAGACGAGCGAGTTCACCGGGTTGTTCCAGCCGTACGCAGCCGTGGCTGAAAGCTCGCTCAGATTCGGCAAACAGCTCTGGTGAATTGGTGTCATGCAGATAGATGCTGTACTGGTTCGGGAACATAAACTTCAAACCGCCCAGAGCGTTCTCTTTTCCAGGCAGCTGTCTTAGCCAGTACTTGGCTGAGAAAAACTCCGGATCTTTATCAAATGGCGTGAGTTCGTTAAACGCTACCGGTGTATTGGATGACTTTGCCCGAACCTCAAAGTTGCTACCCTGCAGATAACCGGGTCGTTCTGCTTCTTTTTTCAGCAGCTTTTTGGCAATGCTTGAGGGTACATACCACGATGGATTAAACACCAGATGTTCCATTGAATCTGAAAACAGCGGCGTTGCATGTTTCGGTTTGCCGACAATCACATTCATGTTCATGGCCACCGAGCCGCCGAGCGTAACATCCATCTCGTAACCCGCAGTATTCACGGTGATATTTGAATGCCCCAGGTCGCGCTGTAACCATCTCCAGCGATCAAGATTAAGGTGCAGTTGCGCCAGTCTTTCCTCAATCGGAACGTTCAATGCCTTGAGGGTTTTTGGACCAACGACACCGTCTGCTTCGAGGCCGTGGCGACTTTGAAATCGTTTTAATGCCTCGGTGAGCTCTGTATCAAAATAACCCTGATCTGTTGCTGTGTTGTATTGTAAATCACCAGAGATTAACAGGCGTCTTCTCAACTGAGCAACACGATCTCCATTGTCACCAAGTTCGATGGAAGGGCCACGACTTACCGGTAACCATCCACCGTTGTCTGCCAGTGTCTGGTATTGCTGCAATGATTGCAGCAGGCCCGCAAAACGTTGATGGCGAGGCTGCAGATCATGGATGGTTTCACTTAATGATTTAACACCATTGAAGAATCCATCAGTGATTGCTTCAACATTGAGTTGGGCTTTCTCTAAACGCCAGCCGGCTTTTGCTGTCGGTGGCAGGGTAGATCCGTGCGCCAGATCATCGAAGTAACTGATGATCGAATCGCTCAACAGAATTTCGTATTGCAAAGGGTTGTC
>CALLLY010000215.1 GCA_938008205.1 uncultured Granulosicoccaceae bacterium | reverse complement strand
AAACTGCTTTCAACGCGCCGACGACAGTCTCTTAAGAAGTCAATAATCGATGCAAAATTCAACCGGGCGTGATCGCAAAAACAATCTGGTGGGTGCTGGCTGGATGGTATTTGCGATGGCAGCCTTCGCTATTGAAGATGTGTATATCAAGGCAGCATCGAGTGTGCTTCCCGTTAGTCAGGTTCTGTTGCTGTTCGGGCTTGGCGGCGCGATTGTATTTCTAACCGCGGCAATTGTCAGGGGTGAGGCTGTTTTTTCTAAGGCAGCATTCTCCAGGCCGATGCAGATTCGCGTTGTGTTTGAAATTGTCGGGCGATTGTTTTTCGTTCTGGCTATCAGTCTCTCATCACTGGCGGCAGCAACGGTGATTCTGCAGGCAACTCCTATTGTTGTCATCGCCGGTGCAGCGTTTTTTTTTGGTGAGTCTGTCGGGTGGAAGCGCTGGGCGGCAATATTGCTGGGCCTGGTGGGGGTGGTTGTTATTGTTAATCCGGCATCGAGTAGTTTCTCCGTGCTTTCCATACTGGCAGTCTTTGGGATGCTGGGTTTTGCGGGTCGGGATCTTGCCAGTCGTGCAGCGCCGCAATCGCTTGGTACAGCAGTTCTGGGCTTCTACGGCTTTCTTGCCATAGTGCTGGCCGGTGCTCTGTACCGATTTTGGGATTCTTCGAACTTTGTGATGGTTAATACCGAGCAGGGTTTAATACTGGCCGGTGCGGTATTTTCAGGGGTTGCTGCTTATTCCTGCTTGATGAAAGCAATGCGTACTGGTGAGGTATCGGCAGTCACCCCGTTCAGATACACCAGGCTGGTGTTTGGAGTTGCTTGCGGTGTTGTTTTATTTAACGAGCAACTCTCTGTGCAAACATTGTGCGGTTGTGCGCTTATTGTGGTGTCCGGACTATTTCTTATAGACCGTAAGAGTACATCTGCAGTTCCTTAGTAATGCGTCAGTGCAGACCCTCCCTACAAGGATGTTGCTGGCTAGCGCTGTCGCGAAAGCCTGTGTGTCAGGTGATTTGCAGGAAGCCGAAGCGATAGCGAGTTGACAACAAGCTTGTCCTCGCTCACGCATCGGGTTTCCTGATACACCTCGCCAGAGTCATGACATACACAGCACCCTTCTGGGTGTGAAAGCATCAGCGTCTCAGTCCAGGGTTTTCAACCATTGTTTGAACTTACCAGTAGAGCAACCTGGCAAAGCCAGAGCAAATAAATCACACATAACCCGCACGGTGTTAAATTAGTGATAGTTCTTCCATCACGTTTTTAATTGTCGATTTGGTTTTGTCCTCAAGTTCAACAATGGGTGTTCGGCAGGTTTCTTTACAAAGGCCGAGTAGTGATGCCGCATACTTAACTCCTGCGGGGCTGGGCTCAATAAACAATGCCTGGTGCAGGGGTATTAGTTTTTGCTGAATATCCATCGCATTCCTGAAGTCCGAGTTGCCACAAAGTGTTTGCAGTTGCGCGCACAGTGCGGGGGCAACATTGGCGGTTACCGAAATACAACCTGTGCCGCCATGTACATTGTAGGCCACAGCAGTGGGGTCTTCACCGGAGAGAAAGCAGAAGTCCCCGGTGCCAATTAACAACTTTTCTTTCAGCGGTCTTGAAAGATCGCACGTAGCGTCTTTGACACCAACCACGTGCCTCAAGCCGGCGATTCTCGCCATCGTATCGGGTTGAATATCGATGATGGTTCTGGGTGGAACGTTGTAGGCAATAATTGGCAGGTGTGTGTTTTGATCCAATAACTTAAAGTGCTGGAAAATTCCCTCCTGGTTAGGGCGGTTGTAATAGCCCATGACGTGTAACACGGCATCAGCTCCGGCATCTGCTGCAATATCTGAATACGTAATAGCATCAGCCGGATTATTTGAGCCGGCACCGGCAATCACAGGAATCTGGCCAGCGGTTTCTTTTACCGAGATTTCTATTATCTTTTTGTATTCGGTTTTACTGAGCGTGCTGGCTTCGCCGGTTGTTCCTGCCGCGACAATAGCGTGAGTGCCTTGATCAAGGTGGTAGTGGATTAACGAGCGCAAAGCGCTTTCATCCAAATTGTCGCCTTGATACGGGGTGATCAAGGCGACCATGGAACCGTGAAACATACTGTATTCTCCAAAACCTGATTCAATTCAGGGTTAAAATACATGGCTCCATAAAGTGAAAAACCCCGGAAACCATGTAGGTTGCCGGGGTTTAGAAAAATCACAAATCAGACCTTGCTTCCTACATAAGTGCGCCATTGCGCACCTGTTTTTGGAACACAGGTTTGTCTTTTCGAATATTCTTTGGTGTGCTGATCATGGCGCTATCATCTGTGCTACGAGGATTTATGTCAACTTGATTATAGTTTCGTTAAAATTTTCGCCTCATAAGTAATGCGGGTTAGTGCCTGTGCTCGTTGGCCTGAAGCTAATACGGTGAGCGTAGAAACCTGCATATATGTGTGTAACCTTTGGTGGCCTTAACATGAAAAAGTGGTTATCGGTAATTCTGTTGGTTTTTCCGGGTAGTGTCATGGCAGAGTGGATTGAATTTTCCACCCGATCAAATGGCGATGTGTTTTTCTTTGATAATGCCCGAGTAGAAACAAATGGCACTCAAATTAGCGTATGGACCAGAGTCCGGTACAAAACTTCGGTCATGGCGGCATCGAGCTACCAGAGCCTTCTAAAACTGGACTGCTCCGAGAATTCAGAGATTATATTGCAGAGTACTTTTTTTACCGATAAAGACTGGTCTCAGCCGGCAATGGCAACAAACACTAACGCGAAACCGAAAACCTTTGTAGCGGAGAATTCAGCTACACAGCAGCTGATCAATATTCTGTGTAACGATTAGTGTTAAGTTGAGGCACTACAAAAAAAGATAGCTGTACTCGGAAACAAGCTCGCGCTACTTTCATAGCGCGAGCAACAATTTTCCTGCTATTTTTTTTACCGCTAGTTTATTGGGGACGCAGTAATTTGAAATATAAAACCGTCATCCGTAGCAGCATACAACGCATTGTCCGGACCCATCACCAGGCCGCGATATCGCGTTGTGATTCCAGTAGGCATGATGATCGCGCCTTTAATTGATAGTCCGTCATCTGCAAGATCATATACGTCAATGCGCGATCCTGGTGGTGTTGCACCGAAACCGATACCCATGATGCCTGCGGCAAGTCGCCCCTCGTAGATGCCCCAGTTTTCACCGGTCAGGAACGCAGCGGATCCGGTACCCTGCGAGTAGCCATGATTATTCCACGAAGGCGGCATTAGATCTTCAAAGCGGGTATCACTCATAGGTGTGTAGGCAGCACGAATCGCGGGATCCATGGCATCCATTTGATTGGGCTCATAGCCGCAGTATTCGTCAGGGCATTCGCCTCTTCCACCTACATTTTGTGCAGGATCCCAACCGGCATTACCACCGTTGACCAACGCGGTGATTTCATCACTATGCCAGGGTCCATGCTCCGCGGTAAACGCTCGGCCGTCACTTGGACGAAAATCTATACCTTGAACGTTTCTATGTCCGTAGGTGTAGATACGCTTGTCAAAACCTTCAGGTGGGTTGTTGTCCGGGTGCGCATTACCATCGCCATCGATTCTGAGTATTTTGCCGCAAAGTAACTGGCCATCCTGAGGGCAGATTCCTCTATGCCGATCCCCACCAGTTACCCACAGATAGCCATCCGGTCCGATGCGTAATCGGCCGCCATTGTGCGCGCCCGGTCCACCGAAGGGTTGATCTGATTCAAACGGTTTGTATTGAATGTCGGTGACAATATCTGTGCGATCAGAAACGCTCTTAAAGTCGTCGCCAACCTTAAACCGCATCACTATGTTGCCGTCACATTTTTCAAAGTTGGTTTTACATCCATCACCGTAGTACTTAGTGGATGATGAATAGAGATACAGTGTTCGATTATCGGCAAAGCCTGCGTCTGCAACCACACCAAGTACCCCGGCTTGCCCGTCACAGAAAAGGTCATCACCTGAATCCGGGTAGCCGCTGGAGCCCTTTACTCCATAGAGTTTATTGACATCACCGGAGCTCATCCGTACTGAAAGGCCTGCACATTTCTCAGTAAAGAACATAGTCCCGTCCGGCAGGAAAGACATGTCCCATGGATTTTCGAGTCCGGTCATGAACTCGTTCGTTTCAATCTTCGGAACATTCATCCTCTGGCCGTGGCCATCGGCGTACGCATTTGTGACTGCGCCCGATAACAGAAGAGCAGAAGCAAAGACCGTGGACACGGCCTTCTTATAGTTAGTCATTTGTTTTTCCTCACGAGTGTGTTTTACATCAAAAGAAGACTACATCATGGTGATGCATCCTTAAGATATGCCGCCAAATCTGCGATTTCTTCGTCCGTTAGTGGCTTTGCCATCATGATCATCAGGGATGAGTTCGGCCCGACCTTGACACCGTTTCTGTAAGTTTCCAGCATTGATTTCGTATACGAAATCTCCTTACCGGAAATTTTCGGATAGCTGGCCACCCCTTTACCTGCAGCACCGTGGCAATTAACGCAGGTTTTCTT
Organism: uncultured Granulosicoccaceae bacterium; assembly: GCA_938008205.1. Classification (GTDB taxonomy): domain Bacteria; phylum Pseudomonadota; class Gammaproteobacteria; order Granulosicoccales; family Granulosicoccaceae. The sequence goes on along the minus strand of CALLLY010000215.1, from coordinate 5,324 downwards.
GTATCTCTCTTCTCCCGCCTGAATATTCCCTGCCAGTGCATCGGTAGTTGTTGACGTATCGTCTTCAGCCGGCGTGTTACCGCTGAATGCATAACCGAAATAGCTAAGGAGAAGTAAGGGCAGTAGCGCTTTGGGAGAACTAGATTTCATGATGTTTCGCCATAACTATGGAATTCCGAAAGACTGACGAATAGGCAGTCTATAGCACCCGGAAACAATTTCAAAGGAAAATTACAGTGATATTGCAACGCCGGTAATTTGCTCAGAAAGCAGGACGACTGCGGTTCATAGTCACCGGGCTCAGATAAAGGTGTTAATAGCAGGGCCAGCAGGCTCTGCCTGAGGTTTTACGAACGCTTCTGTGTCATCTGTGGTGAAGAGTTGTTTCCCGTACCGTCCTCCAGGTTATGTTTGCCGGGGAGTTTGTATTGATTTTCGGTTGCATTGCTTTATAGCCTGCGGCGACTGTATTGCTTGCGGCAATATGACTCACGCTGATATCCGGAAAGTGCAGGTCAATAAATACGTAGATGGTTTGTGCAGTTTGAGTGTTTCTACCCATAGGTAGCTGAAGTGGTGGGCGATATATTCGTTAGCAAATGCAGACCCGTGGGAGTGTAGAGAATCTCCACCGGGTCGGGTCATGACTATGGAGATCTACGGCAATGGGAACCGCGCTTACCTACACACACTTGCAGAGCCTTGAAGTTCGCAACCCTTTCGATAATCAGGTGCTGAAAACACTACCAGTCGACGGTCATGACGATGTTCTGAAGGCGCTGGGAATATTGTCGAGCTACGATTATCGCTTGTCGGGCTGGCAGCGATATACCATTCTTTCCCGTTTGTGTGTGTTGCTGGAGCGGTATCGCCCGGAACTGAGGCGAACGATCAGTCTTGAGTCAGGTAAGACTCTGAGTGATGCAGAAGCAGAGATTCATCGCGCCTGTCAGGCAATTTTGTTGTCCGCTGAGGAGGCTAAGCGCATTAACGGTGAGCTGGTTCCGCTGGATACTGTCGCAGGTATGGATACGGATACCGCGATGGTGTACCGGGAACCGATTGGGATTGTCGCCGCCATTACACCGTTTAATTTTCCATTAAATCTTGTCGCGCACAAGGTGGGCCCTGCGCTTGCTGCAAATAACCCTGTGATTCTAAAGCCGTCTGAAGCTACCCCGCTTACTGCCATTCGCCTGGTTGAATTACTTTATGAGGCCGGGTTGCCCGAAGAAATGCTGCAAATAGTGGTGGGATCACCCGAGATCCTTGTAGATGTGATGTGCAAAGACGATCGAGTACGCAAAATCAGTTTTACCGGCAGCGTTGCGGTAGGTAAATCGATCTGCCACAAAGCCGGAATGAAGGAAATCTGTATGGAACTCGGCGGCAATGATCCGATGGTGGTTCTGGCTGACGCTGATCTCGATGCTGCTTTACCCATTGCTATTGATGGTGCTTTTGGTAACAACGGTGAACGCTGTACATCGGTAAAGCGATTTGTGATTGAGGACAGCATTGCTGATGAGTTTATTGATCGGTTTGTCACAGCGACTCGTGCACTTAAAGTCGGTAACCAGCTTGAACCGGGTATCGATGTGGGGCCGTTGATTAATACGCGTGCTGCAACTGACATAAAGGGTCGAATAAATTGTGCTGTCGCTAATGGTGCACGCCTGCGTTGTGGTGGGAAAAGAGTGGGCGCTTTATTGTGGCCGACAGTTCTTGATTATGTGCGCAATGACAATCCAATTGTTGCTGAAGAGACCTTTGGGCCGGTTGCTCCGTTTATACGAGTGGCTGACTTTGATTCGGCAATCGAAATGGTTAATGACAGTAGTTTTGGTTTGCAATCTGGTGTGTTTACCAATGATTTAGGTAAAGCCAAGGCAGCAGTTGCATAAATAAATGCCGGTGCTGTGATGATAAATCGTGCGCCCGGTTTTCGGGCGGAGCATTTGCCCTTTGGCGGTGTCAAGAACAGTGGTATTGGCCGTGAAGGGATCAAGTATGCGGTAGATGCAATGACCAGAACCAAGACGGTGATCATGTAACAGCGCGACTTACCGGAGCTTTACGATGGACACTTCACTAGCCGTCATATCACACCATGAAGTGCTGCTACCTTCTATGATCGTTTCGTTGATTGCATTTACCCTTGGCGGGCTGGTTAAAGGTGCGATGGGATTGGGCATGCCTGTTACCGTAGTCAGTATCATGTGTTTGACAACCGATATTCGGACCTCTGCCATGTTGGTACTTGTGCCAGTGCTGGTGACTAATCTGTGGCAATGTATTAAAAGCCGGGTTTGGTTTGCAGTGTATCGTCAGTACTGGCGTTTAACACTGAGTATGTCTGTCATTTTATTATTCACCTCGGTTTGCGCTGTGGATTTTTCACAGCAGTTTGTTACTGTGGTGGTCGGTTTCGTGTTGTTGCTGTTCGCTGTTGTAAACCTATGGTTAAAATCTGCAAGAATAAACAATCGCTTTGATCGTGGGGCTCAGTACGTTGCCGGTATTTCGACTGGAGTTCTAGGGGGTTTGTCTGGACTGGTTGTCGTGCCGCTTGCCATTTACTTTACTGCCCGTGACCTCGACAAGGAGGTTTTTGTGGCCTCGACGGCACCTTTTTTTCTTCTCGGCGCCGGATTGTTAACTGTTGGCTATTCCGCCAGTGGTCTACTAACTTTAGTGCTGAGTCTTCAGTCCTCATTTTTGGTTTTACCTGCACTGGCAGGGCTTGTTGTCGGTGAGAGAGTGCGCCCGTTGATATCAGATAGAATGTTTCGAACCATGTTATTGCTGGTGTTTATCGCAATGGGGATTAATCTTATCCAACGTGGAATAGCAGGCTGAAGTGGGTGCGTCTTTCAGCTGTTGGACAATCGTTCACAATGAGTCAATGGCCGTGCTGCAAACAGATCGATCACAGCAAAGGTTAATCGCGTTGAAAAGGTGCGCGGGCATCTTTTGACATAGTAGATACTAGCGGGCTGCTTGATAAATAAGGTAACACTTTGTCTTCGCTACAGCCGCCATTGCTGCGTTGGAAAAACTCGACGTATGACCTATATGACTGCGCTTTTCCGCCTTGCACTGACGGGCAGTAACTGTGAAAAGTTAATCACCCTATTTATCAAGCGGCCCACTGGGCAGCTTACGACACTGGAAATGTCGCATTTCTGTATCTGATCGAGTCACAAAGCGATTTTCAGCTATTGAAGTAACGATAGAATTGCTCGCAGTAACTCTATACCTTCGCCGCCACTTCATGGATTTACGATGTCTGAGCAACATTATCGCGAGTACCGAAAAATTGATCCGAGCAGAGGTACCTACCTGGCGGATGGGTCACCGAATGATAATGATCGGATAGAAATTGGCCCGACTCAACTGGCTTTCGCCGAATGGGCGGCAGCCGGTTTGCAGGTACCGAACCTGGCAGCCATGCGTGAGTATCGCTGGCAGCGATTGATACAGCATGTTATCGAGCGTGATTACGGTGGCGTATTGATATTTGATCCGCTGAATATTCGTTATGCAACAGACAGTACCAACATGCAGTTATGGAATACACACAACCCGTTTCGTGCAGTGTTGTTATGTGCCGATGGTTACATGGTGATTTGGGACTACAAGAACTCTCCTTTTCTATCTACATTCAACCCGCTGGTAAAAGAGCAGCGTTCCGGGGCAGATCTGTTTTACTTTGATCGAGGTGACCGTGTGGATGTTGCCGCCGACGTATTCTCGAATGAGGTGCGGGTACTGATTGAAGAACATGGTGGTAACAACAAACGTCTGGCAGTGGACAAAATTATGCTGCACGGTTTACGCGCACTTGAATCTCAGGGGTTTGAGGTTTTTCCGGGGGAGGAGCTCACAGAGAAAAGTCGATCTGTGAAAGGTCCTGACGAGCTGCTGGCAATGCGTTGTGCGGTGCATGCCTGTGAAACTGCGGTGCTGAAAATGGAGCACTTCGCACGTGAGAATATTCCGCAAACTGACACTTCAGAAGATGATGTGTGGGCGGTGCTGCACGCTGAGAATATCAGACGTGGTGGTGAATGGATTGAAACGCGATTGCTGTCATCCGGCCCACGCACTAACCCGTGGTTCCAGGAGTGTGGACAGCGCATTATTCAAAATAACGAGATCATCAGCTTTGATACTGATTTAGTGGGTAGTTACGGTATTTGTGTTGATATGAGTCGAAGCTGGTGGATAGGTGATGAGTCTCCGCCTGCAGATATGATTGCTGCCATGCAGCATGCTCACGAGCATATTATGGTTAATATGGAATTACTTAAGCCGGGTATGAATATTCAGGATCTGGTGCGGCAGTCGCACGTGTTAAAGCCTGAATACCAGAAGCTTAAGTACGGATGTTTAATGCACGGTGTCGGGCTTTGCGACGAGTGGCCGCTTGTGGCCTATCCGGATCAAATGGTGGAAGGCGCTTTCGACTATGAACTGCAGCCCGGCATGGTCCTGTGTGTTGAAGCGTTAGTCAGTCCGCAGGACGGGGATTTTTCAATCAAACTGGAAGACCAGGTGGTGGTGACCGAAGACGGTTATGAAAACTTGTCTTCCTATCCGTTTGACCCGCGATTAATGGGAGGTTGAACCTAACGGAATCACAAGTCCCGCTGCGGATTCGATTTGTTGTGTTGTCGATTGTCATGTTGAAGTCAGGCACTTCAAGCTCGTGTAAGCAGAGTATTCTGGCGAGGATATTGCGATTAATGAGGTATTGAACTCTCCAGATAATGCGCGGGAGTCCAGCAATAATTGCCCCTTGTTTTGAAACGAAAATTCACATCTGCCTGAAACTCCGGGAATTTAGCGCGCACAGTCTGTGGCAGGATCTGCCCATCTATGAAAAAACCTTCACCTGTGCGCTTTACTAAAAGACGTCCTCAATCTGTTGCAACTAATCTGCAGATGAATGATGCGCCGAAAGGCGCCTGCAATGAAGCCTTATTGCATCAGATCAGTTTGATGCGTGAAGTCCTTAATCGAATCACTGATCGAATCAGTCTTGTTGACCGCGAAGGGTATCTGGTTTACACCGTGCAATCGGTGGCTAAAGTTTACGGTTGCACGATTGAAGATCTCATTGGTGTTCACCAGTCTGAGTTATTCGCCGATGGCATCTATAAGTCTTATATTGAGCAGGCTTTTAATCGTGCTCTGCAAGGTGAAGAAGTCGTTGAAACCGCGTTGATGCAGTTTATGGTAGACGCGGACGACAAATACCAGACTCATCTCGACTACATTGTCTCGCCCTGGAAGTCTGAGAACGGAAGTATTCTCGGTGT
>CALLLY010000214.1 GCA_938008205.1 uncultured Granulosicoccaceae bacterium | reverse complement strand
CAGTAGCTTCAGCAGTTTGGTTCCCTGTTCAACATCAACCGTGATTTCATTGTCCGCACGTTTAGTGACTTCCGCAAGCTCTGGTTCATGACCGGCAGCTACCATCGCTTCTTTGACATCGACAAAGGTCGCTGCAGTTGTGAGTACTTCGATAGAACCGTCTTCAGAGGCGACAACATCTTCTGCACCTGCTTCGAGTGCAGCTTCCATTAACGCATCTTCGTCACTACCCTCACCGTAAGAAAGTACGCCGACGGTATTAAACATATACGACACCGAGCCGTCAGTTCCCATGTTACCGCCGTACTTGGTAAACGCATGACGCACTTCAGCAACGGTACGATTACGATTATCCGTCATGGTCTCGACCATGATCGCAATACCACCATGCCCATAGCCTTCATAGGTGATCTCATCATAGACGACATCGTCGAGCTCACCGGCACCTTTCTTAATGGCACGTTCGATGGTGTCTTTCGGCATGTTACCGCCGAGTGCCTTATCTACCGCCAGTCGTAATCTGGGATTGGCAGCGGGATCAGACCCGCCCATTCTGGCTGCCACGGTGATCTCGCGGATCAGTCGCGTGAACAGTTTACCGCGCTTGTTATCCTGGGCTTTTTTGCGGTGCTGGATATTTGCCCACTTACTATGTCCGGCCATATGATTCTCTAAAATGGTGCTGTCGACGACGTGTTGCCAGTATTTTACCCGATCTGCCGACAACTCTCAGCAGTCGGATTCACGCAGTTTTAGTAAGGCTTTTCGGTTGGTCTCGGAGCTCACCTTTTCAATCGCCCGGGCGACGGTTAACCACCGGTATTCACTGTGCTCTTCAGGGGCGATAGTAATGGTGGAGGGTTTGCGCTCAAGCGAGCACAGAAACACGTGTTCTGTGTTGTGCGTGACATCAGGGGCATAGCGCCGTCGCCACGGCTCTCGTATCTCGAATCGGTTCTGCATTTGCCAGTCAACGAGACTGGCATCAATGATTCCGGTTTCCTCTTGTAGCTCACGGTGGGCGGCCTGTTCAGGTGACTCACCGTCTTCCAGTGACCCGGTTACCGATTGCCAGAACGGAGACGGGTTGACCCGATTCAGCAGCAATACCTCACCCGCAGTGGTACAAACCAATACCAGTACCGACTCCGGGCGACGATATTTCATAGTACTGCCGGTGCGGTTGCGCAGCCGTTCGCAACGTTACGAGCTGGCCTCTTTCTTACGAGCACGCAGACCAAGCTCTTTAAGCTGTCGTTCCGACACCGACCCGGGTGCATCAGTCAGCAGGCAGCTGGCACTCTGCGTTTTAGGGAACGCCATAACATCCCGCAATGTCGACGCGCCGGCCATCAGCATCACCAAACGATCAATACCGAAAGCAATGCCGCCATGCGGAGGCGCACCGTAGCTCAGCGCTTTTAAAAGAAAGCCGAATTTGTCTTCAGCTTCTTCTTCGCCAATGCCAAGCAACTCGAGTACCTGTTGCTGCATTTGTGCATCGTGAATACGAATTGAGCCGCCACCCAACTCGGTGCCGTTCAAGACCATGTCATAGGCGCGGGACAATGCGGCGCCCGGATCCTTGCGCAGTTGCTCAAGATCTGTAGAGGAAGGTGCGGTAAACGGATGATGCAGCGCATGCCAGCGTTTAGTTCCTTCATCCCATTCGAACATCGGGAAGTCGACGACCCATAGCGGACGCCAGCCTTCAGCCACTCTGCCCAGATCATGACCAAGCTTTACGCGTAACGCGCCAAGTGAATCACTGACAACAGTAGACTTGCCGGCTCCGAAGAAGATCAGGTCGCCACTCTTGGCACCGGTTTTACTGATAATGCTTTGCAGCGCCTGGTCGTCCAGATTCTTGACAATTGGCGACTGCAGTCCTTCCTTGCCGAGAGTTACATCGTTGCACTTAATATAGGCAAGGCCTTTAGCGCCATAACGTCCGACAAACTCTGTATACACATCAATCTCTTTGCGGGTCAGCTTACAACCCTCAGGTACCAGCAGCGCGGTGACGCGACTGCCCGGATCTGCCGCCGGTCCGGAAAACACCTTAAATTCTACGTGTTTGAGCTCTTCCGACAGCTCGACGAGTTCGAGATCGATTCGCAAATCCGGTTTATCCGAACCATAGCGGAGCATCGCTTCTGAATAAGGCATAGTCGGGAACGGATCCGGCAACTCCACACCCATCTGGCTTTGAAACAACTCGCGCATCATCCGCTCGGTGGTTTGCATGATGTCTTTTTCCTCCACAAAGCTCATCTCCATATCGAGCTGAGTGAATTCCGGTTGCCGGTCTGCTCTTAAGTCTTCGTCGCGGAAACAGCGGGCAAACTGATAGTAACGATCGATTCCGCTCATCATCAGGATCTGTTTGAACAACTGCGGTGACTGCGGCAGCGCGAAGTAGTCACCCTGATGGGTTCGGCTGGGTACCAGATAGTCACGTGCACCTTCCGGAGTGGCGCGGGTGAGAATCGGCGTTTCAACATCAAGAAAGTTTTGATCGTCAAGGGAGTTACGCAGTTTTTGCGTGACTGAAGAACGCAGGCGCATGTGCTCCTGCATGGCCGGCCGACGCAGATCAATGTAGCGATACCGCATGCGGGTTTCTTCCTGAACATCATCATCGTCGAGCTGGAACGGTGGCGTCTGTGCTGCATTGAGTACCACCAGATCTTTCGCCAGTACCTCAATGTGCCCGGTATGCAGCTCTTCGTTAATGGTGCCCTGCGGACGCATGCGGACCCGACCGGTAATCTTTAGAACATATTCATTACGAACCTGCTCGGCAATCGCAAAAATCTCTGCCGTATCGGGATCGATCACGACCTGAATAAGCCCTTCGCGATCTCGCAGATCAATAAATATCACACCGCCATGATCGCGGCGCTTGTGCACCCAACCGCAAAGAGTGACCTCCTGGTCGATGAACGCAGCGTCGACAACGCCGCAGTAGTGAGAACGCATTAGATCTGATTTCCGTTAAGTTTCGGGTATAGGGACAGGGACACTACTGGTAACAAGAGCATCTTCAGGTCGATTTTACACCAACTGCGCTGCGTTGTTGCGACCATGATCTACCGCCCTGCAACAACACCTGGTTCCAGCTTGGTCTAAGCTATAGCAACTCAGGTAAATTGCGCAATACAGCCGCGCGGAGAATCAATGAAAAAATACGATTTGTACGGGATCGGCAATGCACTCGTCGATATGGAATACAAGGTCTCGGACGAAAAGCTTGCTGCTCTGAATGTCGATAAGGGCCTGATGACCCTGATTGAAGAAGATCGCCACCACGAATTAGTGGAACAGCTCAGCGACCTCAGCCATAAGAAAGCCAGTGGTGGATCTGCGGCCAACTCGGTGATTGCGCTGGCGCAGCTCGGCGGCGACGGTTTCTACAGCTGCAAGGTATCCAACGACGAGTTTGGGGATTTCTATCTGGCAGATATGAACCATTGTAACGTCGACACCAATCTGGACAACACCACGCGCGAAGCCGGACACACCGGCAAGTGCATCGTGATGGTAACGCCGGATGCAGATCGCACCATGAATACCTATCTTGGAGTGACCGTTAATCTGTCTGAAGCAGAAGTCGACCCGCAGGCCATTGCCAACTCTACGTATGTGTACATGGAAGGCTATCTCGTGGCATCAGACACCGGCCGCGCTGCGGCGATCAAATCAGCTTCAATCGCCAGAGAAGCTGGCATTCCCACAGTGCTGACTCTGTCCGATCCTAATATGGTGAACTTTTTCAAAGACGGTTTACTGGAAATGGCCGGTCCCGATCTGGATCTGCTGTTCTGCAATGAAGACGAAGCCACCCTGATGACCGGCACCGACAATGTCGAAGCGGCCGCTGCCTCGCTGAAATCTCTGGCGAAGCGATTTGTAATTACGGTTGGCGCCGACGGGTCGTTAGTCTACGACGGACAAACCATGAGCAAAATCCCGGCAGACAAAGTTGACGTGATAGACACCAATGGCGCGGGAGACATGTACGCTGGAGCATTTTTGTATGGACTGACTCACGGTATGAGCTTTGTGCAATCCGGTGAGCTGGCCAATCGTGCGGCATCAAAAATTGTGACTCACTTCGGCCCCCGCCTGCCTACCGAGCAAACCAAAGCCCTTCTGGGCTAAGCACCGGCTTTATCGCCGATGCGCCATGCTGCGCATCGGCCGATCTGTAGTTTGCGTTAGATAACGAAAACAGGTCAACCACAACACACCCTGTGCCGCTACGTCTTAGGTGGGCATGCATTCAAGGAATGGAATAGAGGGTTATTCGACTTCACCGACGAATAATCAGTGCCCCGTTACCTTGCAAGCTTTCGGGTGGAAATATCATGCCTCGCAATCCCGCGACTGACCAACGCGCTGCAACTCAAACCGAGCCCAGCAGCCCCATGCGCACCAGGCAGTATCTCGCCGGGCAACCCCAGCTGGTTCGCGATTACTATCAGCGTGTACCGTTTGAGGACATCGAAGGACGCAGCCTCGACGAGCTTAACGCGGCCGCCATGTCTCATTGGAATTTCGCCTCTCGCCGAAAATCACACGAGTGCCTGGTGAGAATCTACAACCCGGGCAGCGGCGACCATGGCTGGGAGTCGAATCAAACCCTGGTAGAAATCACCACTTCTGATAAACCTTTTCTGGTCCGTTCAGTCGCGCTGGCGATCACCCGGCTTGGCTACAGTATTGCCCAGTTTATACATCCGGTTTTTTCCGTCAGCAGAAGAGCTGATGGCTCACTCGATGGTCTGGTTGGTAACGACAACGCTGAAGCCACCCAGGAATCGTTTATGCAGTTGCATATCGATCGAATATTTGATGAATCGCTGTTCGAGTCGATTGAGAATGAAATCAGACAGGTAATAGCAGACGTCAATCTGGTTTGCGACGACTGGGAACCGATGAAAGCTGCCAGTGCAGCATCCAGCCAGGCACTGAGAGATTCAGTGAGTGATGACTTTACGATTGCCGAATCGTGCGACTTTATAGACTGGTTACAACGTTTCCATTTTACCTTTACCGGGTATTGTGAACTTGAAGACCCGCACGATACATCGTCACAGTTACCAGGCAGCACCAAAGGAATCTTCCGCAGCACTGCAGCGACCAACCTGCTTGAGCAATGTCTGCCAAGCAACGAGCTACAACAAACTGCTACCGATGTTCTGTACATCACTAAATCCACAGAGCGTGCGCCAATCATCTGGTCACGACCAATGGACGTACTTACCTATCGCAGAATAGACAGCAAAGGAAATATCAGCGGCCGATGTGTGATCAGCGGTTTTTTCACGTCTCGCGCTGATAGCACCGATCTGGATTCAATTCCAATTCTGCGTCATAAACTCATGAATATTGTCGCCAGATCCGACTACAACCCGGGCGCACATGATGGCAAGATCTTGCTGTCTACCCTTGAAGGCCTCCCACGCGACCTGTTACTGCAGTCCGACGAAGACAACATCATGGAGATTACCCGGGGCATCATGACTCTGATGCACCACCCACGCGTGCGTCTGTTTGGTATTCAGGACCGATTTAAAAGACTCACCACATGCTTCGTTTATGTACCCAGCGATATTTATACTCGCGAGCTGCGTCTGAGAATCCAGGACATTTTGTTGCAATCTCTGCAAGCAGATAACGTGGAGTTTGACATTGCGTTATCTTCCGAAGACACGCTTGCCCGCATGACATTTGCCCTGCGCACTCCACATTCATCTCAACAACGCGTTGAAACAGATTTTATTGCCCTGGAACAAAGTATCATTGATGCAGCACAGAACTGGGATGATAAACTGCGCGACGAATTAATAGACAGCACTGCAGATACTGCAATCACCAAAGAACAACTGGTGAGCTTGTCACGCTGCATACCAGAGGCTTATAAATCACAAAACAGTGTAGCGACTGCTACCCGTGATATAGCCGAGCTTGCCAAAGTACAACAGCACAATACCCTTGAGGTGCTGTTCTATCGTGACGCCAACCATAGCAACACAGAAATCGGGTTTAATATATATCATTCCGATATTGAAGTTCCGCTTTCTAAAACCATTCATATCCTTGAGAACATGGGGGTACCGGTAAATGGCGAACAGCCTTATCTGGTAAAAACAGAGAGTGACAACTTAAACATCCGGGTGTTTAAGCTGTATCACCCCGACTCCAAAGCCGTTCCGGTCGACGAAGTTGCTTACTCTTTTCAGCAGACTTTCCTGAAAGCCTGGCATGGTGAAATTGATGATGACGGATTAAACCAACTGGTACTAACTGCCGGGTTAAGCTGGCGTCAAATCACAATTTTACGCTGCTACACCAAGTATCTTCTACAAATAAAGATACCGTATTCTCAGGAGTACATGACCACCTGTCTCATCAACAACGGTAAAATTGCAAGGCTGGCGGTACAGTTGTTCGAATCTCGTTTCGATCCGCACAGCGTAACCGCTGATACCAACAAGCAGGAAGAAATCGCTGAGGTGTATTCCGCTGAGCTGGATGAAGTCACCAGCCTCGATGAAGACAAAATACTGCGCACCTTCAGTGATGCCATCATGGCAACGGTCAGAACCAACTTCTATCAGAAGGATGATCATGGCAACACTCGCGATTATCTTTCAATCAAGCTGATCCCGTCCCGCATTCAGGGCGTGCCTCTACCCTGTCCTGAATTCGAAATATTTGTTTGTTCACCGCGAGTCGAGGCCACTCACTTGCGCGGCGGCAAAGTCGCACGCGGTGGGTTGCGCTGGTCTGACCGGCGCGAAGATTTCCGCACAGAAGTGCTTGGTCTTATGAAAGCACAGATGGTTAAAAACTCGGTGATAGTGCCAGTTGGGTCCAAAGGCGGTTTTGTTGTGAAGCAAGCGCCGGTAAATGTTTCCAGAGACGTCCTTATGCAGGAAGTCGTTGCCTGTTATCAAACATTCTTACGCGGCTTGCTGGACATCACCGATAACTATATCGACGGCAAAGTGGTTCCTCCGATCGATGTAGTCAGACAGGATGCCGACGATCCCTACCTGGTGGTTGCCGCCGATAAGGGAACCGCGACTTTCTCGGACATTGCCAATGGTGTATCGGCAGAATACGGTTTCTGGCTGGGTGATGCGTTCGCGTCCGGTGGTTCGGTAGGCTATGACCATAAGGGCATGGGCATTACTGCCAAGGGTGCCTGGGAATCAGTCAAACGCCATTTTCGCGAATACGACCTCAACACGCAGGAAACAGAGTTCAGTGTGGTTGGTATCGGTGATATGAGTGGTGATGTTTTCGGTAACGGCATGCTGCTTTCCAGCAAGATTCGCTTACTGGCCGCATTCAACCATATGCATATATTTCTCGACCCGACACCGGATTCCGAAGCCACTTTTAGAGAAAGACAACGACTATTCGCACTGCCGCGATCCAGCTGGGAAGACTACGACAACACACTGATATCAGCTGGCGGTGGCATCTATAGCAGGGCATCTAAATCTATTCCTGTCACTCCAGAGGTCGCGAGTGTTTTCGGGTTAAAACAAAAAGCCATGGCACCGAATGATCTGATCAACGCGCTACTCAAGGCGAAAGTCGATTTGCTGTGGAATGGTGGAATCGGCACTTACATCAAAGCATCTTCCGAGTCACACGCCGATGCGCAGGATAAAACCAATGATTCCCTGCGAGTCAGTGCCAATGAGTTGCGATGCCGTGCTGTAGGCGAAGGAGGCAACCTCGGCTGCACTCAACTGGGTCGTATAGAGTTTGCGCTGAATGGCGGAAAAATCTACACCGACGCAATAGACAACTCAGCCGGCGTTGATTGCTCTGACCATGAGGTCAACATTAAAATTCTTGTAGACGGCTTAGTCAGCCACGGCCAGTTACCTGCCGAACAACGCAGTGCGCTACTGGCAGAAATGACGGATGAAGTGTCTGACCTGGTATTGCGTGACAACTATCTGCAAACGCAGTGCATCAGTCTGGCGGTGTCAGAAGCGCCGGCTATGTTGGGTGAGCACACACGCTTCATGGACGAGATGGTCAACACCGGCAAACTGAACCGCCGTATCGAGTTTCTACCCGATCAGGACACAATTGCCGAGCGCGCAGCAGCTGGTCGTGGGCTGGCAGCACCCGAACTGGCGGTACTCGTGGCATACAGCAAAATGGATATCTATGAACAGCTACGCGATTCGCAGTTGGTTAAAGATCGCTACTTTGATCAGGAGCTGGTGAACTATTTTCCAAAAATACTCGGTGAGCGTTTTAGCGAACAAATAGGCCAGCACCAGTTGCGTGATGAAATTATCGCCACTCAAATCACCAACAGCATGGTGAATCGCCTGGGCCCCACCTATTTGTTTCGCCTGCGGGAGGAACTCGGGGCAAGCACTGAAGACATTGCATCAGCCTACGTGGCAGTTAGGGCGCTATATAAGATGCGCGATCTATGGCAGTCCATAGAGTCACTCGACAACCGGATCAGTAGTGACACTCAACACGAGCTGCTATTCATAGTGCGCGGCTGGGTAGAGCGCGGCATTCACTGGCTGGTTAAAAACCGCAGAACGGATCACAGCATTCATACCATTATTGACTACTTCGAAAGCGGTACCGACGAACTGCGAAAAGAAATCCCTGATGCTCTGGCCACCCCAAACAAATCCAGTTACCGGGCACGTTGCAAACACTTTGCTCGAAAGGGGGTTCCTGAAGAAGTTGCAGAGTCGGTTTCTGCAGTGGTGCCGTTATCGTCGAGTTTCGACATTATCGATATCGCCGCTACTTCCGGCGTGACGCTTGAGGCAACAGCAGGGGTTTACTTCCAGCTGGGAGATTATCTGGAAATTCAGTGGTTGCGTGAACAAATCGGGTTGCTTGAGACCAGCAACCACTGGCACGGTCTTGCCAAGTCTGCGTTGCGTTCTGATCTGCACTATCAGCAAAGACATCTGTGTGCTGAAATTCTTTCCCATACCGATTCCTCTGGCAAGCCGCGTAGCATGGTAAAACACTGGGCCAGGAACAACGACACGCGACTGGACATCTATACGCAAAGACTTAGCGAAATCAAATCCAGTGGCAGTGCGGACTACGCGATGCTTTCACTGGCAGTGGCCGAAGTACATAAGTTACTGCAATCCACCCGACCGCTGGCCGGTGCGGAGTAAACTTCGCTCACAATACTCGTTTATCCCGCGCAGCAACTGCGCGGGTTTTACCCTTTAAAAACATCGGCGCTCAAGCACGCAAAGCAAAGATGCATTAAGCTTGCGTCATGACTGAGTTTTTCACCCTGACCCTGGCGCGTCTTAGCACGACGCACTACCTCATCATTGCCTTGAACTTGTTGTTGCTGTTACTGGCACGACCGATTCTGGAGCGCCTGCTGGCCAAACGCGAGAAACGCCAGTTCGACTTTCAGGTTAATGTCATGCGAGGGCTGAACCTGGCCATTCTTGCAGTGGTTTGCTACAACGCTTTTTATGCCAGCAACCCGGCCGGCAATGGCCTGGCACTAAAAATATTATCTATTCTGGTGGTACTTTACCTGGCTTACCTGATGTCAAATATTGTCAGCTACGTGATGCGCCGCCGCTATGGCAAGGTCATTACCAGTGGCGATAACACACAAGTTTCGGATACCTACCATTCCCGCATGCTGACACTGCTGATCAGCACATTTGTGGGGATTGTGGCGCTTATTGCCACCATCAGAATTGCCGGATTCAGCAGCCTGCTGGAGGCAGGTGGTGTGATCGGGTTTGTGGGTGTTTTTCTGGCTCTGACGCAGGCGGCGTGGGCGCCGGATATTATCAGTGGGCTGGTGTTGTTAAACAGCGATATGGTCAGTGAAGGGGATCTAATAGAGCTTGATACCCCCCCTATCCTCGGCAGAGTATTTAAAACCAAGATTTTCCACACCGTGCTGATAGACGTTATCAATAATCATCGCGTGATGATCAGTAACTCCAAACTGCGTGATCAGCCTATTCATACGCTGTCAAAATTTGCCTCAGCGCGCGGGTTGCGGGAAAAACTGGTGTTTAAAATCGGCTATGACACCAATTCGGATTCAGTGCGAAGATTATTCAATGAAGCCTTTCAGCGTGCATGCGCGGCCAGCAGCAGCAAGCTGGATGAGACGCACCCGCTGGAAATACGCGTACTGGACGCCGGCGATCACGCCGTCGAATGGGGTATGTTTTACTACATCAAAGACGTACAGGGCCTGATCGCCACCCGGCAACTACTCATCGAAGAAATCCTCAATACCTCCATTGAGCATCAGATCTCTCTGGCTACCCCGCACACCCACGTCGTCACCAATACCGACCTCTCGATTGCCGGATCCCATACCTAATCAAGACC
Organism: uncultured Granulosicoccaceae bacterium; assembly: GCA_938008205.1. GTDB lineage: Bacteria > Pseudomonadota > Gammaproteobacteria > Granulosicoccales > Granulosicoccaceae. The sequence goes on along the minus strand of CALLLY010000214.1, from coordinate 6,634 downwards.
GCTGTTCAGCCACGAATTGCGAAATACTCGGCAAACTGGCAATCTTGGCGCAAGTTGCATGGTCATCCATTCAGTATTTTGTCGCAGCTACTGAACAATGTTCACACGCAGGCATGATTACCCTGCCTGCACCATGTAAACTGGTCCAACAAGCTGTTTGCTATAGCCGCTGCCCTGCCTGTTGCAGAGCGGTGACCAAACCAGAGGATTAATCGATGAACAAACTACGTACCGCCGTAACAGTCGCCGCTGCAATCGGATCAATGGCAATTGGTTCGCAAACACTGCATGCCGCAGATCAAGTCAAAATCGGCTTTATTACCACACTCACCACGGGTGCGGCGTCAATCGGCAAGGATCAGGAAAACGCCGTCAACCTGGCACTGGAACACATTGACAATAAAATGGGCGGCAAGCCGGTTGAACTGATCATGGCGGACGACGGTTTCAAGCCTGAAGTCGGCAAGCAGGCCACGGACAAACTGGTTAAACAGGACGATGTCGATTTTGTTGCCGGCTACATCTGGTCTCACGTACTGCTCGCGTCTCGCAAGTCGGTACTCGACGCAGGCAAATTTCTGATTAGCGCCAACGCGGGGCCGTCACCGGTCGCTGGAAAGCTGTGCCATGAAAACTTTTTCTCCACTTCGTGGCAGAACGATCAGACCCCGATGGCCATGGGTGAAACATTAAACAAGAAAGGTGTTAAATCACTGTACGTGATGGCACCAAACTATGCAGCCGGTAAAGATATGGTTGCCGGTGTTGAAAGAACCTTCAAAGGTGAGATCGTCGGTAAAGATCTGACCAAATGGGGTAAGGATGCACAATTGGATTTCTCTGCAGAGCTTGCCAAAGCCAAAGCGTCCGGTGCTGAAGGCATTTTTGTATTCTACCCGGGCAAAGCAGCCGGTGCGTTTATCAAGCAATACGAGCAGGCAGGTTTGAAAGACTCGCTGCCTCTTTACACGGTGTTTACCATCGATTCATTGTCGCTGCCAAAACTCAAAGAGGGCGGCATGAAAAGCGTGCTGGGTTCAAGCATGACGCAATTCTGGAGCCCGGACCTGGATGTTCCTGCCAACAAAAAGTTTGTGGCAGATTTCCGTGAAAAACACGGCACCTATCCGTCTTTCTATGCCGCGCAAGCGTACGACTCTATCATGCTGATCAAATCTGCTGTGGATGCGGTTGATGGCAACCTCGATGATATGGACGCCATGCGTGCCGCGATGAAAAAAGCTGACTTCCCGTCTGTTCGAGGCGAGTTCAGCTACGGCAACAACCACATGCCTATTCAAAACTTTTACTCACGTACCGTCGTAGAAGATGCCGATGGCAACTGGACGACTGAAATTGATCAGGTTGTTCTTGAAAACCATCAGGATGTATACGCAGCCGATTGCTCGCTATAGATTAAATAGCGCATCAACGCAGGGGTGACCAGCACCCCTGCGGTTTATTCGTGGAAACCTCCATACTCTTTATCCAGCTCCTGAACGGCTTGCAGCTCGGCATCCTGTTGTTTCTGCTGTCTGCCGGTCTGACACTTACCTTCGGGATAATGGACTTTGTCAACCTGGCGCATGGTGCACTCTATATGCTCGGTGCTTTCTTTTGCGCCACGCTTACGCTGTACACCGGTTCGTTTCTACTCGCTGTAATACTGGCCATTCCGTTAACAGCACTGGCCGGCTTTATCCTCGAAAAACTGGTGGTGCAGCATCTTTATCAACGCGACCACCTCGATCACGTACTGGCAACTTTCGGATTAATCCTGTGTATCGACACTATCGTGCACAGCATCTGGGGACCGGAAGGCATTGCCATCCCGCTGCCGGAATTTCTTAATTCTCAGGTAGAGCTGTTACCGGGTATTGTATTTCCAACTTTCAGACTGTTGATCATTGCTATTGGTCTGGCGGCAGCGGCTGGTCTGTATGTGATGGTGAATCATACAAGGGTCGGTATGTTGATACGTGCCGGCGCTTCCAACCGCACCATGGTTGGTGCGCTGGGTATTGATATCAGCACCCTCTTTTCCGGAGTGTTTGCACTCGGCGCTGCCCTGGCCGGATTGGCTGGAATGCTGATCGCCCCCATTACCGAAGCGTCCATTGGTATGGGCAGTGATATCATCATCACTACCTTCGTGGTGATTATCATTGGCGGCGTCGGTTCTATGAAGGGTGCTTTTCTCGCTGCACTGCTGATTGGCCTCATCGATACTTTTGGACGTTCATTTCTGGATGATCTGTTCAAATTGATTATGTCTGGCGAAGCCGCTGAAACCGCTGCTCCGGCTGTGTCTGCAATGCTCATCTACATACTGATGGCAGTGATTCTTGCGTTTCGTCCGCAGGGATTGTTTCCGCCACTGACTCGTTGAACCCAATGCGATGAATACCAGGGTAACGAATACATCTACACTGTGGCTGTCTGTCGCTATGGTGCTGTTGCTTGCTGTAGTGCCTTATGTTTTGTATGTCACCGGCAATACATTCTGGCTCGATATTTTTACCCGACTGGTGATTCTTGCAATTGCGGCATGCGGGCTGAATCTGATTCTGGGGCTTGGTGGATTAGTCTCATTTGGGCACGCTGCATACATTGGTATCGGTGCTTATGCGGTAGGCATCCCTGTCTATCACGAAACCTATGGCGGTATGGATGCGATTGCCTCCTACAATGGCTTTGTACACCTGGGACTGGCACTTTTGTGCTGTGCAATATTCGCATTCATTACCGGTGTGATTTCCCTGCGTACCCGTGGGGTTAATTTTATTATGATCACTATGGCATTCGGACAAATGATGTTCTACGCCATTGTGTCTATTGAAACCTATGGCGGTGATGACGGCCTGACCATTGACCTGCGATCAGAGCTCCCGTTCATCAATCTGGACAGCCCTCTAAGCTTATACGGTCTTTGTTATATCTCATTACTGGTAGTTGTTTTTCTTACCTATAGAATTCGCAACTCTCGTTTTGGGATTACTCTGCAAGGGGCTAAATCCAACGAAGAGCGCATGAATGCAATCGGGGTGAATTGCTATAAATACCAGTTAACCGCGTTTGTGATGTCCGGTGTTATCTGCGGCTATGCCGGATTTTTGCTGGGTAATTTCACCACCTTTATCTCCCCGGAAATGATGGACTGGACGCGCTCGGGTGAAATTATGTTTATGGTAATACTGGGTGGCGCAGCCATGTTATGGGGCCCGGTGATCGGTGCGGTATTGTTTATAGTTTTAGAGTTCGTGTTATCCGAATATACCGTTTACTGGCACCTGCCATTTGGTCTGATGCTGATCTTTGCGGTGTTATTCCTTCGCGACGGTGTGACTGGCGCAATACATGGACTGAGTAGTTCCGGTGCGCGTCACCAGTCATGAGCACACCGATTCTTGAAGTACGTAATCTATGTAAGAGCTTCGGCGGCGTTGTCGCCATCGACAATGTCAATATACAAGTTGCCGAAGGTGAAATACACGCGCTGATCGGACCCAACGGCGCAGGTAAAACCACATTGATTTCACAGCTATCTGGCTTGCTTCAACCCGATAGCGGTAACATCATTTTTCAGGGTAAAGACATCACCGGTTTACCGCCATATCAGTTTTCACTGGCCGGGCTGGCCAGATCTTTCCAAATTACTTCTGTATTCCAGGAACTGACACTTGCCGATAACGTCGCGTTGGCTGTTCAGGCTCACGCGGGCCACGCTTTTCGGTTCTGGCGTAACGCAAAAAAAGACCCGGCGCTGCGAGAACCGGCGATGGCTTACCTGAAGCAGGTGGGGCTGGAAGAGCGTGCTGGCTGGCTGGCCAGTGAAGTATCCCACGGAGAACGCCGCCAACTGGAAATCGCTATGGCGCTGGCCACTGACCCGGTATTGTTATTGTTGGACGAACCCATGGCCGGCATGGGTCGGGAAGAATCTGCCGAGCTGATCGGTATCCTTAAAAACCTGCGAACCGAAAAAACACTGCTGCTGGTAGAACATGACATGGACGCCGTATTTGCCCTGGCCGACAGAATTTCAGTACTGGTTTACGGGCAGGTCATTGCCAGTGGCACTGCAGATGAAATCAGAAACAACAGCAAAGTACGCAGCGCTTACCTTGGCGAGGATGAAAGCTAATGCTGCAAGTTGAAGGATTACAGGCCTTCTATGGATCCAGCCAGGCTTTGTTTGATATGAACCTACAGGTTGATCAGGGTGAAGTAGTCACGCTGATAGGCCGCAACGGGATGGGAAAAACCACCACTATCCATTCGATTATGGGCATAGTGCAGGCCGCATCCGGTTCAATTACCTACAAGGGCAAGAACATTACCACCCTGCCCGCGTTTAAAATCGCCAAACTGGGCCTCGGCCTGGTTCCAGAAGGCAGACAGATTTTTCCAAACCTCACCGTCAATGAGAATTTAATTGCCACTGCCGCAAATAAACTCGGTAAAGCGAATCCATGGACCAAAGATAAAGTTCTGGAGTTGTTTCCACCGCTTGCTGCACGCTTATCATCGATGGGCAATCTACTGTCGGGGGGCGAACAACAGATGCTGGCAATTGGCCGCGCACTCATGACTAACCCGGAACTACTGTTGTTGGATGATGCCACTGAAGGGCTTGCACCACTGGTACGAAAAGATATCTGGAACTCTCTGCAATCGTTAAAGCAATCCGGGCTTTCTATTCTTATTGTTGATAAAAACCTTAACGATCTCATGACACTTGCAGACCAGCACTACGTCATCGAAAAGGGTCATGTTGTCTGGTCCGGCTCCAGTGCACAGCTGCAAGCTGATCCTTCAATCAAAGACAACTATCTGGGAGTCTGACATCCACTATGGTGAAAGCAGCTGTAGACTGGGGCAGCAGTTCGTTTCGCGCCTATTTGTTTGATGATCTGAACGTTATCGACAGCCTGGAAACCGGTGGCGGGATCAAAACAGCGCCAGCTACGGATAGATCAAACCACTTTAAAAAACAGCTTAAAGATACCATTGGACACTGGCTTAAGCCAGGGGACGAAGTGCTGTTGTCAGGTATGATCACCAGTGTTAATGGCTGGATTGAAACGCCCTATCTGACATGTCCGGTCGATTGTAATCGCATTACCACAAGCCTTAAAACCATCTCTTTAGATCATCTGACCTTGCACCTTGTTCCCGGTATCTGCCAGACAACGCCCACCTGCGATGTTATGCGCGGAGAAGAAGTTCAGCTACTAGGGCTCAATAACACTCACGACACTCAGTTGGTTGTGATGCCTGGCACACATTCTAAATGGGCTTTATTAACGCAGGATTCCCTGCAGCGTTTTCGAACTATCATCACTGGTGAGCTTTTCAATAACTTACTGAATAACACACTTGTTGGACAGTTGGCGGAACCGGAGAGCTGGTGCAACGATACTTTCACCCAGGCTGTTACGGCAGGTTTTCACAGCCAGTCGATTGTTTCGGATCTGTTCCAGTGCCGATCATCAGTACTGCTAAAGCATCTGGACAGTAAGCAGGTTGCGGCGTTTCTTTCCGGTTTGTTAATTGGCAATGAAATTCGCGAAGGTACCAATGTGTCAAACACTGACTGCGAGTCAGTCATACTGGTGGGTTCAGATACACTTTGCAGTAAATACCAAACGGCCATGGAAAGTCTGAACTTGAAAGTTGTAAAAGCGACACCAAACGGCAGCTACCCGGATATCACAGCAGCAGGTTTCGCCAACCTGATACAACATCACGGAGTTATAAAAACAAAGCATGGCAAAACTTGACGAACTGGATCGAAAAATCCTGCGTGCCTTACAAGAAGACGCCACAGTTTCAATGGATGCGCTGGCGAAAAAAATCGGATCTTCAAAAACACCGGTGTGGTCGCGCATTCAAAAAATGCGCAAAGCAGGTGTTATCGAAAAACAGGTTGCTCTGGTTAACCCGACAGCACTCGGCTTAGATGAGTGTTTTTTTGTTGCGGTTAAAACGGATCAACACGAGCCGGAGTGGCTGGCATTATTTGCCACTGCAGTGGAAGATATGCCCGAGATTCTGGAAGCACACAGACTCACCGGAGATATCGACTACCTGCTTAAAGTTCAGGTAAAAAATCCGGCAGACTTTGACCGTTTTTATAAGGAACTGATTAGTCGGGTTAAGTTACACAACGTCACTTCCAGCCTTTCGATGGAGTGTCTGAAAAAAACAACCGCCTTGAAAATATAACAAACTGCTCAGCGGTACCCTGATCAACGGAGATAACGCCGTTTAATAACTGAACTGCGCTAGGGTTTGCGCGCTTTTTCTATTAACTGATTGACTACGTTAAAAACACCGACCTCTGCTACCGCTTCGTTGTTCAGCACTATGTAGCGCCCTGCAACGAGTACTGTTGGTGTGGAGGCTACCTCCGCTGCACGCATTTGTTGTTCTGAGAGCTCAACAGCGGCAGTGACATCAGCAGCAGCCAGGGACTGTTTGAGCGTATCCACATCAATTCCATAGCGCGCAAACAACCCGGCTGATTTTTCAATCTGAGCAGCCAGATTTCTCTCCTGACGCATGTCTATAATCAAATCAAACAATTCAGCGTGCAGCTTTTCCGGCTGCGTGCTTTTAAGACCAACAAAAT
>CALLLY010000213.1 GCA_938008205.1 uncultured Granulosicoccaceae bacterium | reverse complement strand
GCTCGCAGCGCCTTCCATGCCGTGGTATACACACCCACTGACAGTCCATATACCGGTCTTCCTGATGGGGTTCTCTTAAAGATATAGATTGCCGGTTGAAAACTCGACGGTATCTTTTCAACTTCTTTTAGAACTAAGGCGTGATCCACCGAGGTAAGCAGTTGAAGTGTGTAATCGCCGCTACTCTGTACCATCACCCATTCGGCGCTCTTGATGTCTGATGCGCGCGAGTGGGTTGTGCTGAGCACACCGGCGGCATCAGGGACCGTCCGAGTGGGTGTGCTAAACAAGGCGGGCCATTCGACCAACGTGACCTGATTTGTTGGATCAGCTAACGAGACGATGTTCCGCGCTGAGTGAACGTCAGTCGCAATCGGGTTATCTATAGTTGTATTAATAACGGTGTTAGCAGGTGCACCGGCAGCAGCGATTAGTTCATCAGCATTGTTGTCAAGATCGGCCAGTCTGAGTAGATTGAAATCTTCCGGCGGTGGAAAATCATCAAGGTTTTCCAACACCATGCGCCTGCTTGGGGTCTCGGCTACCAGCCCGGCAGCCTTCAGTTGGTCCGGGTCAGGTCCGAAGTCATACACACCCAGCGGAACGTGCGCCAGGTAATAGTAGCCATCATACTCTGTGAATATTTCCAGTGGCTCACGCTCCCCGTCTATCGGTGTCAATACCATGCGTACGTTCGGCGCGGGTTTACTTCCGGCAAAAGTTACCGTGCCTTCAATGTCGGTTGCACGCTGTAACGCCACTTGCAATAGCGGTACACGCCCAGGCCGTGACAGCACGCCGTTTTTAATGCCGTTGTACTTCAGACCCGGCTCTTTGATGTCCGCCTCAAGTATGCCGACATCTACCGAGGAATTGCTCGACAAACCAGTCAACAAGGCGACACCATTTTGATCAGTTGCCACACCGGCCATTAGCCCGTTGCGGGTAATTCGTATCCCCTCGAGTACCGGCTCACCGTCATCGTAAGCTCCATTGTCATTGTCATCGACAAACACCAATACCGCAATAGCAGAGCTACCTCCGGAGCTGGAGATCGTTGGCAGCCAACGACCGGGATAACGCCGCGCCGTCATTTCGATTCCTACTCGCACAGATACATCTTCCGCAGAGGTCCCCGCCAGTGAGGTACTTAAACTGAACGGTCGAAACCGACGATTCCAGGATGCAGAATAGCGGGTATCCAACAATTCCAGGTCGCGCGTCGCAGTGAAACCCAAAGCTCCTTCTGCCCCAATCGGTCGCGCCACACGAAGCGAACCGGTGTTAACGAACCGTTCGCCACCCTGTCTATACTGTATGTCCGTACTCAGCGACCATTGCCGGAGCAACCCGGCCGGCAGTCTTGCGGCAATCTGACCAGACCAGCGGCCATTACCGGCATCCTGCTGCAATGTGTGAGTGTGCGACCACGCCAAATCTAACTTTGGCGTTTGATAGTCAACGCGAGTGCCCAGACTCGACGATGAATTATTTGCCTGATTTTGTCGGAAGGTTGCATCGCCACCATAGGAAAGTCGACCCCCCGGCACTTTGAAAAACTGTCTGGACAAATTAACGGACGTCGCAAGCTGAGGCAGGCTGTCAACCGTGTTGACATCGTCGTCGGAGGCAATCGCATCGGTGTTCCTGAACTCACGTTGAAACAACCGTTGTGTGGCACCGAGCTCGTAAGCGCCCAGTGTGGTACGTGCGGCAACCTGCCCAGCCATGTGACCATTAGGATCAATGGTTATATCGCCAGACATCAAAACGCCAGCCACATCTGTTGAGACCCGTACATTGCTATAAAGCCGATTTTGCTTTTCGTTTGACGAAGTCGTCGCGCCTTCTTCGCCAACGGCCAGACTCGCAAAAGCCAAACTGACACTAGTGCGGCTAGATACACCATACGACAGAGTTAATGCACTACTCAAACTAATATTGGACAGCAAACCACCGTCAGCTGTTTCGCGATCTGCGTTTTCCTGAAACAGATCGTAAATACGCTGCCCTGGCTCAACCACCGCCACCTCGTAGTCGAGCCGACCCTTGCGGCCCTGCCCACCGCCGACAAAATTACGCCGGGTTTCAGTATAGCGTTGACCCTGCGGGCCGTAAAACTCCAGACGAATTTCGTTTTGCCCCAGGCGCAAGGGCACTTGTTGAAAGTCATAGACGCTATCAACACTTTCTCGGTCAACGCCCCTGAGTCGGTCATTGACGTAAAGTTCAACTTCATAACCTTCCTGTTGTTCACCCTGTAAATCGATAGTATCCAGATCGCGACGATCAGCAAGGCGGGTATTGCCAAAACGCAGACCCCGTCCACTAAGGCTGCTGCCAATCATGCCGGGTAGAAACTGAGAGGTATCACCCACTTCAAAGTCCGCGATCCTCAATGGACCAAACATACCCTGCGGATTGCTCCGGCCCAGCGTAACGGTGGCGCCGTTGATCGAACCGTCGCTACCGCTGAGACCAACCTTACCGCTCATAAACGCAAAGTCACCTACCGCACGAACCCGATAGTCACTTCTGGCATCTCCGGACTGCTCGCTGTAGAACCCGCCAAGACCAACCGTAATCTCAGGCCAGTCGAGCAGTCGATAACCGGGAATGTTATAGTGCCTGGTAGCTGCAAACATCACATCGTTTTTTACTGTGCGTGATGAACGTTCACGAGCCAGTTCTTTAGGGAGTTTTTCGCTTGAGCGTATGTTTAACACTTGTGCTTCACGAGATACATCAAAGAACAGCGGAAACCACATTTGCAAGGCTTTTGCGTCAATAAACAGATCGAAATCATCCAACAATAAAGTGTTATCCTGCAGTTCATGCTTGGCGGAGCCAGACAACACGGTTTTTGAAGAAGTACTCAACTCAAAAACATTTTGTGGCTTTAAATACCAGCCACTGGCAGTACCTGTTATCTGATCCACAATGACTGGAAAGTCGAGCAGAGACATTAATTCAGCCAGAGGCAAATATACTTTGCTATCACGGGCAATAGTGAAGAGCCCATCTGTCAGCAGAATATCGCGTAAATACACCTTGAGAATTAGGTCACCTTCTTCACTAATTCCAAAATCCGATACTACTTCAGACGATTGGGTCATTGGTGAGAAAAAATCATCACCAGTGGC
>CALLLY010000212.1 GCA_938008205.1 uncultured Granulosicoccaceae bacterium | reverse complement strand
CCGTAACGGTGAGGAGTATCGCGTGCACACCTGGCGCTATGCACTGTTCCCACAGCGCAATGGCGACATTGAGATACCTCGAATTCTCATCCCCGGCAGCGTTCGCGATCCGGACTACGGCGGCGGGCTGATCCTGCGCAGTATGGCCACGCGCCGAATTCAAATTCGAACGGCGGCAGTTAAGTTCACTGCATTGGCCAGATCTGAAAACAGTACGGCTGACTGGTGGTTACCGGTTGAGAATCTGAATTTGCAGCATCAGTGGTCAGACGATATCAGTGCCAGTCAGGTGGGTGAGCCACTGACATTGACGCTTTCTGTCACAACGCGAGGCTCCACTTCTAATCAGATTCCGGAGTTTGTCGTACCCGATATCGATGGAGTGAAAATTTATCCGGATGTGCCGGAACTGGCATCACAACCGTCGGCGGCCGGTTTAACCAGCCAGCGCAGGGAGAAATGGTCGGTGATACCGCAGCGGGAAGGCAATCTGACTTTGCCTGCTATCTCGGTGAAATGGTGGGATACCGAAGCCGATGTCGAGCGTGAAGCCACCATACCCGAGCAAACTCTGGTGGTGGCGGCTAATCCTGATGCGACCCCTGCCGTGGCGACCCCTTTGGTGGTGGATACAAACAGTCAGATCACAACCGATGATGAAGTCGCAAAAAAGACCAGTGAGCAGGAGGTAGAAGGTACTACCGTGCTGCCGCAACAGACACAGCTGTGGAAGTGGCTTGCCATATTTGCGTTTGCCGGATGGCTGCTGACCGCATTGCTTTGGGCTATGGTCGGCAGGCGAAAAAAATCGGTGAAAAGGCTTGCTGCCAAAACAGAAAAGGCTCAACTGCGTGCATTGCAACAGGCCAGTGAGCGAGGTGATGCGGCCGGATTCCGTGCGGTGTTGCTGGAATGGGCCAGGGTCCGTTGGCCACAAAGCCCACCAACCACCCCTGCGGAAATTGCCGACAGGTTGTCGAATCCCGAACTAAGGGATCAACTGCGCGATCTGGATGCCTCGCTGTATTCTCAATCTGCTTCGACGGTGGCGCTGCCGCCGGTCTACAATACCCTGACCGGGTGTTTATCCGCAGCGCAAAAATCCACAGACCCGGTCGATCCGCTGCCCACACTGTAACCACTTAATGCTTGCGAGCCTCTGCTGGATCCTTCGTTGAACAATCTATTGCTGCAGGTGAGCGACCTTGCTTTGTTCCGTGGCGAGCGGTGCCTGTTTTCCGGGCTGAGCTTTTCGCTGGAGAGCGGTCAGGTTCTGCAACTCCATGGCGAAAACGGCAGTGGCAAAACCTCTCTTATAAGAGCGTTGTGTACGCTGCTTCCGATAGAGCAGGGTGAGATTGCCTGGCGCGGTAATCTGTTACCTGCGGCAAGAGATCAGTACCTGAGTGAAATGTGCTACGTCGGCCATAGTGAGGCGATAAAAGCGGATCTGAGCCCGCGGGAAAACCTTGCATTTACTGCCACCTTGCTCAACGCTTCTGATGCCACGGTCAACTCTGCGGTAGAGCGAGTCGGGCTAACCGGACAGAATGATCTGCCGTGTCGGCACTTGTCTGCGGGTCAGCGTCGGCGGGTAGCGCTGGCGCGTTTGCTGATCAGCGAGGCGACCCTTTGGTTGCTGGATGAGCCGCTGACCGCACTGGACGGACACGGCCGCAAGCTGGTGGAGCAATTGATTGGCGAACACGCGAACGCCGGTGGTGCGGTGATTTTTACCACTCACCAGCCACTGACTGTGAATGCCATTGAAATATTATCGCTGAATCTCGATGCGCTGCAGTCAGCAAACGATGGTTCGGGTGGTGCATCTCCGTGATCAAATCATTTATTGCGGTATTGCGTCGGGACTTGCTGGTGGCTGCCCGTCGCCGCAGTGACTGGCTCAACCCGCTGGTTTTCTATGTAATTGTGGTCACTTTGTTTCCGCTGGGCATTGGTCCGGATGGTGATTTGCTGCGGCAGATTGCGCCCGGGGTTCTTTGGGTTGCCGCACTGCTGGCTACCCTACTGGCGATAGAAGGTTTATTTCGTTCAGACTACGATGATGGCTCACTTGAACAGTTGGTGCTGTCCGGCCAGCCGTTGACGGTTCTGGTGCTCGCCAAAGTTCTGGCGCACTGGCTGATTACCGGATTACCGTTGTTACTGTTGTCACCACTGATGGCCATTATTCTGCAGCTTAATCTGACCTCGATACCCGCCTTGTTGGCTTCGCTGTTGCTCGGTACACTCACGCTGAGCCTGATTGGTGCCATCGGTGCGGCATTGACGGTAAGCTTGCGACGAGGTGGCGTGTTATTGGCGCTACTGATACTTCCCCTGTTTATTCCTGTACTTATCTTTGGCAGCAGTGCTGTGATTGCAGCCGAGGGCGGGTTTGCAGTTGAGGGACAGTTATCATTACTGGGTGCGTTGTGTTTACTGGCGGTGGCCTTTGCACCGCTGGCGATTGCGGCGTCTCTGCGAATCATTTGGGAATAGAACTGTCTATGCAATTTGTGCGTATTAAACTCAGCTGTTGCAATGGAGATTCACTCTAAGTGTTCCAATGGTTTCACAGGCTCGCCTCGCTTAAAAATTTTTATCGGTTGGCTGAGATAATTACTCCATGGCTTACGGTCATTTGTGCCGGCTTGCTGGCTGTGGGATTGTATCGAGGATTGGTGGTCGCTCCAACTGACTACGAACAAGGCGAGAGCTACCGCATTATTTATGTGCACGTGCCGTCTGCATGGATGTCTATGTTTATTTATATGGTGATTGCATTTTGCAGTGCTATTTATCTGATCTGGAAAATGAAGCTCGCTGACATTGTTGCGCAGGTTTCAGCGCCGATGGGCGCGGCTTTTACTTTTCTGGCTTTGTCTACAGGATCTTTGTGGGGAAAACCCATGTGGGGCACCTGGTGGGAATGGGATGCCCGGCTGACTTCCGAGTTGATTCTGCTGTTTTTGTACATTGGTTATATGGCACTTCGCAATGCACTGGACAGTCCGGCAGCCGGAGCCAAAGCCGCCGCAATTCTGGCGTTGGTTGGCGTGGTTAACATTCCGATCATTCACTACTCGGTTGAGTGGTGGAACACCTTGCATCAACCGGCATCTATCACCAAGTTTGATACTCCGTCTATTCATATCAGCATGCTGATACCCCTGCTGCTGATGGCGCTGGGCTTCAAACTTTTTTACCTGGTAAACATGTTGTCTAAAACGCGCAGCGTTATTCTCGAACGTGAAGCCAGCACGTCATGGGTGCGAAGCCGGTTGCAGGAGAACAAACTGTGAAAGAATTTTTTGCCATGGGCGGTTACGCCTTTTATGTGTGGATGTCATTTGGACTGACCTTTGTGGTAATGGCAGCCATTACGTTGTCTACCGTTTTACAACGCAAACAAGCCATCCGTCTGGTTAAACGCAAAGCTCAAATAAACAGCAACTCCGATTCGGTATCTGGCCAGTGAATCCAAAACGCAAACAAAAACTGATTCTGGTGTGCGCAATGGTTGCCGTGGCCGGTCTGGCGGTGGGACTGTTTTTAAACGTTTTCAAGAGCAATATTCAGTTGTTCTATTCTCCATCCGAGGTGGCCGATGGGCTGGTGCCGGACGGAGCTGAATTTAAAGTGGGTGGTCTGGTGGCAGCGAACAGCGTGGCCCGTCAGGGAGATGGCCTGACGGTGGAATTTTTACTGACAGATAATGCCAACACTATTCCGATTCGCTACACCGGTATTCTTCCCGATTTATTTCGCGAAGGGCAGGGCACCGTTTCTGTGGGCAAGTTAAACAGAGATGGTGTTTTTGTCGCGTCCAAGGTACTTGCAAAACACGATGAGAACTATATGCCCCCGGAAGTTGCAGATGCGCTGGAAAAAGCCAAAGAAAAAGGTGCTTACGGCGGTGATACGGTGATCATGCAATGATTGCAGAAATCGGACATTTCTCACTAATTCTCGCGCTGTGTGTTGCGCTGTTGCTTGCCATTGTGCCAATGATTGGAAGCTTCACAGGCCACAGCTCGTGGATGGCACTGGCGCGTCCGGCAGCGCATGTTCAGGCATTACTTGTAGGTGTTTCCTACGCAGTGCTCACGCATGGTTTTCTGGTACACGATTTCTCAATAAAGTATGTTGCCAATACTTCTAACCTGTCGCTGCCCTTAATCTATCGGATATCAGGGGTTTGGGGGTCGCACGAAGGGTCATTGCTACTGTGGATGCTGGTGCTGGCCATATGGGCGGCGGCGGTGGCTATTTTCAGTCGCGGTATGCCACTGCAAATGATTGCCAGAGTGTTGTCTGTGATGGGGGTAATCAGTGTTGGTTTCCTGCTGTTTATACTGCTAACGTCCAATCCTTTTGATCGGCTGTTACCGGCACCGGCTAACGGTCAGTCACTGAACCCGCTGCTGCAGGACTTTGGCCTGGCCATTCATCCGCCGATGCTCTACATGGGTTATGTCGGGTTTTCGGTGGCTTTTGCGTTTGCTATTGCAGCATTAATTGGTGGCAGACTTGATATGGCGTGGGCCAGATGGATGCGACCGTGGACCAATATAGCCTGGGTTTTTCTGACCATCGGTATTGCGTTGGGAAGCTGGTGGGCTTATTACGAACTCGGCTGGGGTGGCTGGTGGTTCTGGGATCCGGTTGAAAACGCGTCGTTTATGCCCTGGCTGGTCGGGACTGCGTTGATCCATTCGCTAGCAGCCACAGAAAAACGTGGTGTCTTTAAAGCGTGGACAGTGCTGTTGGCGGTGTGCGCATTTTCATTAAGCCTGCTTGGTACTTTTCTGGTGCGTTCCGGTGTACTGACTTCCGTGCATGCTTTTGCCAACGATCCGGAACGGGGTGTTTTTATCCTCGGCTTTCTCGGGTTTGTGGTTGGCACCTCTCTTATTCTTTATGCATGGCGAGCGCCGAAACTGCGCGCCAACAGCGAGTTTGCCATTGAGTCTCGCGAGTCTGGCTTGCTGTTCAATAACGTTGTGATGGTTGTGATTTGTGCGAGTGTTCTGATGGGAACCCTTTACCCGCTGGTGCTTGATTCTCTGGGTATTGCCAAGCTCTCTGTCGGAGCGCCTTATTTCAACTGGATATTTTTGCCATTGCTGGCGGTCACCGCATTAGCCGTAGGTATCGGTGCGCTGACGCGCTGGAAACGCGATAACCTGCAGAGCATATTGGCGCGTGTCCGCTGGGCAGCGGTAGTGAGTGTCATTGGCGGGTTGCTGGTGCCTTTTATGATGGGTAAATTCAATCTGCTGGCGGCTATCGGAATCGCGTTATCCTTGTGGGTGTTGCTAACGTCCGCGCAGGGTGTCTGGGAGCGAATTCGCAATCGTAAAAAT
>CALLLY010000211.1 GCA_938008205.1 uncultured Granulosicoccaceae bacterium | reverse complement strand
CATGGTGGCGCCTACCAAAAAGGTGTCAGCAAGCTAGAATCCTGGTTTATTTGATTGGAGAAAGGTCCGAATGAGGTCCCCAATGTCTATTGTGAGTCGCTGGCTGTTGGCGACATCGGCGCTACTGCTTGGCAGTCAGAGTGTGCTGGCTGATATCAACATGCCGGTGGGTGTCACGCCTATCAGTAAGGAAGTCTACGGCTTACACATGATGATCTTCTGGATCTGCTGTGTGATTGGGGCAGTCGTATTTGCGGTGATGTTTTATTCGATGTTTAAGCACCGCAAATCAAAAGGTGCCAAGGCTGCAGACTTTCATGAAAGCACCACGGTAGAAATTATCTGGACAGCAGTTCCACTGGTGATACTTATTGCCATGGCCATTCCTGCCGCGAAAACTCTGATTGCGATGGAAGACACCAGCGACGCGGAAGTAACAGTGAAGGTGACAGGCTATCAGTGGAAATGGCACTACGAATATCTGGATTCTGGAATCAGCTTTTTCAGCAGCTTACATCCCGATCACAACGCCGCGCGACAACGTGGTTCCGGTGTCGATGTCAGTCAGTTTGAAAACTATCTGAAAGAGGTGGACAGAGAACTGGTGCTTCCTGTCGGCAAGAAAGTGCGCTTCCTGCACACCTCTTCAGATGTTATTCACTCCTGGTGGGTACCCGCCCTGGCCGTGAAGAAAGACGCGATCCCGGGTTTTATCAATGAGAACTGGGCATTAATTGAAGAACCCGGCGTTTATCGCGGCAAATGCACCGAGCTGTGCGGCCGTGATCATGGATTTATGCCAGTAGTGGTGCGCGCACTGCCTGAAGAAGAGTACAACGCGTGGGTTGCTGAAAACGCACCGGCACCGGCAATAACAGAGACTACTGACGCTGCCACTACCACAGCTGTTGCCGCCACTGACGAAGACGCTGACCGTGAATGGGCGCTGGACGAACTGGTTGCTAATGGCGAAGGCATTTACAACACCAGTTGTGCTTCCTGCCATCAGGCCAATGGCCAGGGTATACCGGGGGCCTTTCCGGCTATTACCGGCAGTCCGGTTGCCACTGGTCCAATCGATGCGCACATCAGCACGGTATATGTCGGTGTCAGCGGCACCTCGATGGCATCTTTTGCAAACCAGCTTAGTGATGTGGAAATGGCCGCCGTCCTTACCTACCAGCGTAATGCGCTTGGTAACTCGGTAGGTGACACCGTGCAGCCATCTGCGATCAAGGCACTGCGTTAATTCAAACTAATTAATTACTGGTTCTATTGGAGTCCACTATGAGCGCTGCATCAGCAGAACATCACGATCATGATGATCATCATGGGCCGGCCCCGGGGTTGAACCGTTGGTTATATACAACCAACCACAAAGATATCGGTACGCTTTACCTGCTGTTTTCTCTGGTGATGTTTTTCATCGGTGGCGGCATGGCTTTGATTATTCGTGCTGAACTTTTCCAGCCGGGTTTACAGCTGGTTGATCCGCTGTTCTTTAACTCGATGACAACCATGCACGCACTGGTGATGATCTTCGGTGTGGTGATGCCTGCGTTTGTCGGCCTGGCCAACTGGATGATCCCGATGATGATCGGTGGTCCGGATATGGCGCTGCCACGCCTGAACAACTGGAGCTTCTGGATTATGCCTTTCGCATTCCTGCTGCTGCTGTCTACGTTGTTTATGGAGGGTGGTGGTCCTGCTGGTGGCTGGACACTGTACGCACCGCTGTCATTGCAGGGTGGCGACAGCTTCGCCTTCGTGATTTTCTCCATTCACTTTATGGGAATCTCGTCGGTGATGGGGTCCATCAATATTGTCGCAACTATATTCAACATGCGTGCACCTGGCATGACGCTGATGAAAATGCCACTGTTCGTCTGGACATGGTTGATCACCGCGTTCCTGCTTATCGCAGTTATTCCGGTACTTGCCGGCGCGGTTACCATGCTGCTGACTGATCGCTACTTTGATACAAGCTTTTTCAGCGCTGCCGGTGGTGGTGATCCGGTGATGTACCAGCATATATTCTGGTTCTTCGGTCACCCTGAAGTTTATATTCTGATCTTGCCAGCATTCGGCATTATCTCAAGCATTATCCCTACCTTCGCTCGCAAGCCACTGTTTGGTTATGCCTCTATGGTGTACGCGACTGCATCGATTGCCTTTCTATCGTTTATTGTTTGGGCGCACCACATGTTTACTGTGGGTATGCCGCTGGCAGGCGAAATGTTTTTTATGTTTGCCACTATGATGATCTCTGTGCCTACCGGTGTGAAAGTGTTTAACTGGATCGCCACCATGTGGCGCGGTTCAATGACTTTTGAAACGCCTATGTTGTTCGCAATCGGCTTTCTGGTGATGTTTACCATTGGTGGACTTTCAGGCTTAATGCTGGCGATTACACCGGCGGATATTCAATACCACGATACTTACTTCGTCGTTGCTCACTTCCACTACGTATTGGTACCGGGTGCTATCTATTCGATTATGGCGGCGACCTATTACTGGCTGCCAAAGTGGACTGGCAACA
Source organism: uncultured Granulosicoccaceae bacterium (assembly GCA_938008205.1). GTDB lineage: Bacteria > Pseudomonadota > Gammaproteobacteria > Granulosicoccales > Granulosicoccaceae. The sequence continues at coordinate 1,089 of CALLLY010000211.1, read as the reverse complement.
TGTATGACGAAAAGTGGGGCAAGATCCACTTCTGGGTATCGACAATCTTCCTGAACGTGTTGTTTTTCCCAATGCACTTCGTTGGCCTGGCAGGTATGCCACGGCGTATCCCTGACTACAGCATGCAGTTTGCAGACTGGAATGCGGTAGCAACAATCGGCGCATTCGGCTTTGGCTTTTCGCAACTTATCTTTGTGTATGTCGTGCTTCGATGCATGAAGGGTGGCGAAAAGGCGACTGCTGAAGTGTGGGAAGGAGCAGATGGTCTTGAGTGGACAGTGCCTTCGCCTGCGCCATACCACACCTTCGAAACACCTCCGGCGATTCGATAAAGCAATTGCGGGCGGCGGTAAAAACCGCCGCCTCATTCTTTTATGAACGAAGAAAAGCCAGACAAACAGACAACCAGCTACCGAGTGCCGATTATTCTGGCCTTTATTGCTGTGAGTTTTTACATCACCAGTATCGTCATGCAATACCTGAATCATGGAGCAACGAATTGACCTCGCTGCGAAAAGCACATCTGATCATCGCCGGTAAGCTCAGCTTGCTGGTGGTGGGTATGTTTGGATTCGGTTACCTGATGGTGCCGATCTATAACATTCTTTGCGATATCACCGGTTTGAACGGAAAGACATCGTCTATCGCTGCAGTAGCGCCTGCCAGTGTAGATGAGGACAGGCTGGTCACTGTTGAGTTTGTTTCTGTCGTTAATTCCAGTGCTGCATGGACGTTCAAGCCTATGCAAAGAACTATGCAGGTGGTACCGGGGCAAACTTACAACGCCACCTACGAGGTGGTTAACCTGTCTGGTAAAACAGCGGTCGGGCAGGCTGTACCGAGTGTCGCGCCGTCTTCTGCGGCAAAGTACTTCAATAAGATTGAATGCTTTTGTTTTACTCACCAGGAATTCGAAGCAGGTGGGCGCAAAGAAATGCCACTGGTATTTTTTGTTGAAGAGAATCTGCCTCGAAGCATCGATACCGTCACCCTCTCTTACACTTATTTTGACACCGGCAAGCAGCCAGCCGGTGACAGCTAAAATACCCGTTAACAAAAAGCATATTCACGGATATCCACTATGAGTTC
>CALLLY010000210.1 GCA_938008205.1 uncultured Granulosicoccaceae bacterium | reverse complement strand
AGCTTGCGCGGAGAATCTTCGCTGTCCTGGAAGTAGCGATCACTGGAGCCTTTCTGCATCGCACCCACAGACCCCATACCACGATAAGACTTATAAGACCGACCCTGGTAAAGCTCGACTTCACCCGGAGCTTCTTCAGTTCCTGCCAGCAGACTGCCGACCATTACCGACGACGCACCGGCAGCAATGGCCTTGGCGATGTCGCCGGAGTAGCGAATACCACCATCGGCAATCAATGGAATCCCGGTACCCTTTAACGCGGTAGCAACATTGTCGATGGCAGTGATTTGCGGTACCCCGACACCGGCAACTATGCGAGTGGTACAGATAGAGCCCGGACCGATGCCGACTTTTAATCCATCGGCACCAGCTTCAACCAGAGCGGTAGCGGCTTCACCGGTAGCAATGTTACCGGCAATCACCTGTACATCAGGATACTGTTGTTTGGTTTGTTTAACGCGTTGAATAACGCTCTCGGCATGGCCGTGTGCAGTGTCGACAATCAGCACATCAACACCGGCTTCAACCAGCGCTGCTGCGCGGTCGTCGGTGTCGGCACCAACGCCAATGGCAGCACCACTGATCAGGCGTTGCTGATCATCTTTACAGGCCTGCGGATAGTCCCGCGCACTGCGAATGTCTTTTACTGTGATCATGCCGCGCAGTTCAAAGGCATCGTTAACCACCAGTACTTTTTCTATGCGATGCTGATGCAGTTTTTCAAGCGCGTGTTCACGAGGCGCATTCACCGGTACGGTTACGAGCTTTTCGCGGGGAGTCATGATGGATGAGACCGGTTCGTTCTCGCGAGTCTCAAAGCGTATGTCGCGCTTGGTTACGATGCCAACCAGGCCATCACGATCAACCACTGGCAAACCGGAAATTCCGTGCTTTGCGGTAAGCTCACGCACTTCTTTGATGGTGGTGTCGGGTGTGATGGTGATGGGTTCGAGCACGACGCCACTTTCAAACCGCTTTACCTGGCGCACCTGCCCGGCTTGTGCCTCGACGGACATATTCTTGTGAATGATGCCAATGCCACCTTCCTGTGCCATGGCAATCGCCAGCCGTGCTTCAGTGACCGTATCCATTGCTGCAGAAAGCAATGGCATGTTGAGTTTGATGCTACGGGTTAAGCGCGTATTGAGCTCTACCTGCCCTGGCAGCACTAACGAGTGCGCGGGCTGCAGCAAAACGTCGTCGAAAGTGAGAGCATCCTGAACGATGTTCATGACAGAGCCTGGAGGGTTGCGCGGCGGTTTCACCGTGCACTTCATTATAACGTTTGACCCGTAACAGGTAAATTGATTAACTGCATTGATTATCTATGGAACGCGTTATTTTATGCAGCAAATCCCGCTATCGCTCGATCAGGTGTTTACAGTTAGTGAGCTGAATAGTGAGGTCAAGTGGCTTCTGGACACGCAATTCGGTTCTATCTGGGTAGAAGGCGAGCTGTCTAACACCATGCGTGCCCGCACAGGCCACATGTACTTCTCTTTAAAAGACAGTCGATCACAGTTGCGCTGTGCGATGTTTCGTAACGATAACCGCCGACTCGACTTCACCCCGGCCGACGGTCAAAAGGTGTTGTGTCGCGGACGTCTGGGTATCTATGAAGCGCGAGGCGACTATCAGATGGTGGTCGACCGAATGATTGAAACCGGTGCCGGCGCATTACAACAGAAATTTGAAGAAACCAAAAAACGCTTACATGCAGAAGGCCTGTTTGACGAGTCGCTGAAAAAAACACCACCGGTATTTCCAACATCCATTGGTTTAATTACCTCACCCACCGGTGCGGCAGTGCGCGATGTTCTAAATGTGTTACAGCGTCGCTTTGCCTGCGCCCGAGTGATTGTTTATCCGGCCACAGTGCAGGGACAAACCGCAGCGCCAACGCTTGTGAAGATGCTGCAGACTGCCAATCGTCGCGCCGAGTGCGATGTATTACTGCTGGTTCGCGGTGGCGGATCCATCGAGGATCTGTGGGCATTCAATGAAGAGATTGTGGCCCGCGCGGTTTTTGATTCTGAACTGCCGGTGATTTGCGGTGTTGGCCACGAGATTGACTACACCATTGCCGATCTGGTGGCCGATGTACGCGCACCCACCCCCTCGGCAGCAGCAGAACTCTGCAGCCCCGACCGCGACGAGCTGGCGTTTGGCATTCAACAATTACAGCGATCTCTGGGCCGGCAAATGCAAAAACGCGTGGTTGAAGAGCGCAATCAGATTGTCAGATTACAAAAACGCCTGAGCAACGTGCACCCGCAGAACAAACTGCGACAGAAAATTCAGCGATGCGACGAGCTCGACACGCGGTTACGCCGATCCTTGCAAAACCAGCTGTCACAGTCACAGCAGCACTACCGGCAATTGCTGCGCAGGTTGAACATGCTGTCACCCCAGCATCAGATTACCCAGCGCCGCGAACGACTCACAAGACTGCACAGCCGATTGATTGCCAATTCAACCAATCGCCTGCAAAACGCTGTGCTGAAACTCTCTGGTGCCGAGCGCGCGCTGAAGGCAATCAGCCCTCTGAACACCCTGGCCAGGGGGTATGCCATTGTTCAGGATGAGACAGGTAAAGTTCTGACCAGGAGCACTGAGGCCAACCTCGACGCGACCATCAAAGTTCGGCTCGCATCGGGTGATCTGGCAGCGAAGGTGACAAATATCCGAAGCGAAAAAACGCCA
>CALLLY010000209.1 GCA_938008205.1 uncultured Granulosicoccaceae bacterium | reverse complement strand
TGCCCTGACAACTCATAAAGTGAGATATCAAACGTCTGATCATGCGCAAATACGGTATGCACCAGTTTATGTATTGCTGACTTCTCAGGGGTATCGCCGAATATAAAATTCTCCAGCGGCACCAGATCATCTTCGCATGCCAGTAAATGACACACTGAAGGGTTTCCGTCACGCCCTGTCCGGCCTATTTCCTGTGAGTAGTTTTCAAGGCTTTTAGGCAGGTTGTAGTGATACACATAGCGGATATTGGATTTATCAATCCCCATACCGAAAGCAATTGTGGCCACGACTATTCCGGTGTCGGTGTTGATAAACCAGTCTTGTACAGAAGCGCGCTCGTCGTCCTTTAAACCTGCATGATAGTGTCGAGCCGTAAGTCTGTTATTACTCAACAACGCAGCCACCTGCTCAGCAGTTTTTTGCAACGTCACGTAGATAATCGAAGGACCGGGATCACTGTTACTAATAATATCCAACAGCGCCTGATCGCGTGATTGCGCATTGACCGCAGTTACCCGCAAGGTGAGGTTGGGACGATAAAATCCGGTCGTGATGGCACACTGCGCCGAAATACCGAAGCCATCGCATATGTCTTTGCGCACGCTTTGCGTTGCGGTCGCTGTTAACGCAAGTATTCGCTGCGCCTGACACTCTTTGGCAAACTGCACCAGTTTTAAATAGTCGGGTCGAAAGTTGTGACCCCATTCTGAAATACAATGCGCCTCATCCACAGCGAACAACGCAATAGTGGTTTCCTTTAACCAGGCTCTAAACCTTTCATTGTTAAAACGCTCGGGTGCAACGTAGAGAATCTTGATCGTGCCATTGCGCAGATCCTGCATCACGGAACGATAGGCGTCTGCATCCAGTGTGGAATCGAGCCTGGCTGCTTTGATACCACGAGCCGCCAGCGCGTCAATTTGATCTTTCATTAACGCGATCAACGGTGAGACCACCAGGGTTAACCCATCCAGCAGTAACGCTGGCAGTTGATAACATAGCGACTTGCCAGCCCCTGTGGGAAAAACTGCAGCAGCAGAGCGTCCTGCAAGCAGGTGCTCTATCACCTGTTGCTGGCCGGGGTTAAACGACTGATAACCAAAGTAGCGCTGCAGTGCTGCCAGCGCCTGCTCTGTGTGTTTGCTTACCGGGGTATTACTAACGGACGACACTGCACGGTTACTATCAGACATCAATTACTTCCATCACGTGACTACTGCGCGCAGCATGCCGCATCACAGCACTAATTTTTGTGACGCGGCTCACGCTAATTGGCAGCCGCTTTAAGACTCTGCGCGCATGTGAGGAAACAGAATCACATCACGTATAGAGGCAGATCCGGTAAACAACATCACCAGACGATCTATACCAATCCCCTCTCCGGCAGTGGGAGGTAAACCGAATTCGAGTGCCCTGATATAGTCGGCATCGTAGTGCATGGCCTCCTGATCACCGGCATCCAGATTCTCCACTTGCGCCCGGAAACGTTCGGCCTGATCTTCGGAGTCATTGAGTTCAGAAAACCCGTTGGCAATTTCACGCCCGCCGACAAAAAACTCAAATCGATCGGTTACCTCAGGATTGGTTTCATTGCGGCGAGCCAACGGAGAGACCTCTGCGGGATAGGCTGTGATGAAGGTAGGATCTGTGAGTCGATGCTCAACCGTGGCTTCAAAAATTTCTGTTTGCAATTTACCTTTGCCCCAGCTGTCTTCGACTTTTACGCCCTTACGCTTGGCAATAGAGCGCAACGCGTTTAGATCAGACAGATCATCCGCATAGATATCCTGATTGTACCTGGCGATAGATTCTTCCATAGTCATGCGTTCAAACGGTTTGGAAAAATCATAGGTGTCTTCACCATCTGCAGACGCTATGGTGGTTTGCCCGATCACGTTTTCTGCAATTTCACGCAACAGCTGTTCCGTCAGGTTCATAAAATCCTGATAGTCAGCATAGGCCTGATAGAACTCAAGCATAGTGAATTCAGGGTTATGTCTTGTCGATAAACCTTCGTTACGGAAGTTGCGATTAATTTCAAACACCCGATCAAAGCCCCCTACCACCAGACGCTTCAAATATAACTCGGGGGCAATACGCAGAAACAAATCCATGTCGAGTGCATTGTGATGAGTCACAAAGGGCCGCGCTGTGGCACCACCGGGTATGACCTGCATCATAGGTGTTTCTACTTCAATATAGGCACGTTCATTAAAAAAGTTTCGAATATACTGAACAATAGCTGCCCGCATGGTGAAGGTATCGCGCACTTCGTTGTTGATAATTAAATCAACATATCTTTGCCGGTAGCGTTGCTCTGTATCTGTTAACCCGTGGAATTTTTCGGGCAATGGGCGCAATGACTTGGTTAGCAGCCGAAGAGAAGCGACCTTGATAGTCAGCTCCCCTTTTTGAGTGATAAACAGCTTTCCATTGACGCCGACAATATCACCGACATCAAGATGCTTGAACTCGGCGTAGGCATCGTCTCCCATCAGCGACGGCTGCAAAAACAATTGAATTCGACCCGTGCTGTCTTGTATGTGTGCAAAGCTTGCTTTACCCATAATGCGCTTAGCCATTAAACGACCAGCGACAACGACAGGGACTTCGGTATTTTCGAAATACTCCCGATCTCTGTTTTCGTGTTCGTCTTTCAACGCGCGTGCGGTGTCTTGCGGCCGAAAGTCATTCGGGTAGGCAATACCGTTTTCACGCAGCGCACCGAGCTTTTCACGTCGCTGGGCAATCAGCTTGTTTTCATCTTCAGGGGGTTGTTGTTCAGACATAATTATCCTGCGGCGTACCGCAATTGGTAACGGGTTATAAACCGCTTTTCAAACTGGCTTCGATAAACTGATCAAGGTCACCATCGAGTACCGCCTGGGTGTTGCCGGTTTCTACACTGGTGCGCAAGTCTTTGATACGAGATTGATCGAGAACATACGATCGGATCTGACTGCCCCAGCCAATATCCGACTTGGTGTCTTCAAGTGCCTGCTGATCACCACGGCGCTTTTGCATCTCGAGCTCATAGAGCTTTGCTTTAAGCTGCTTCATCGCCTGATCTTTGTTCTTGTGCTGCGAGCGATCATTCTGACACTGCACCACGATGTTAGTCGGCTCGTGGGTAATACGTACGGCAGACTCGGTTCGGTTAACGTGCTGACCACCGGCACCGGAGGCGCGATAAACATCGATTCGCAAATCTGCCGGATTGATTTCAATTTCAACGCTGTCGTCAACCTCGGGGGCAACAAAAACTGCGGCGAAAGAAGTATGGCGACGATTGCCGGAATCGAACGGCGACTTACGCACCAGCCGATGCACGCCGGATTCAGTACGCAACCAACCGTAGGCGTACTCGCCTTCAAAGCGAATGGTGGCCGATTTGATGCCTGCCACATCCCCGGGGGAAGCTTCCATTAATTCGGTTTTAAAGCCGTGCGCCTCACCCCATCTGAGATACATTCGAAGCAGCATTTCTGCCCAGTCCTGTGCTTCGGTACCACCAGAGCCTGACTGCACATCGACAAACGCGTTGTTGCTGTCTTGTTCACCGCTGAACATGCGTCGAAACTCAAGCGTTGCAATCTGACTTTCCAGCTCACCGAGATCTTCGGTAATTGAGGCGACGGTGTCTTCATCGCCTTCTTCGCTGGCAAGTTCCAGCAACTCGGAGGCATCGTCCAGTCCGCTCGACAGCGAGCTTAATAGATTGACCACCGATTCCAACTGCGCTCGCTCTTTGCCCAATGCCTGCGCTCGCTCAGGATCATTCCAGACGGCCGGGTCTTCGAGCTCCCGCATTACCTCTTCGAGTTGTTCTTTTTTGTTATCGAAGTCAAAGGTACCCCCTAAGCGCAGTTCCGCGCTCACGAAGATCGTCTATTTTGCTGGTGATGGGGTTAATTTCCATGGGCAGAATTCACAATCAGTTAATCCGCCAAGTTTACACCACTGTGTGCAATGACACCCGACTAACAGTATCGGTACCGCGTCAGTCGGCAGGCGCCAGGTGTTCCACCACCAATTGCAGTGACTGGCGGTTTTTATAGGTATTCACATCCAACCGGTAAACGACATGCCATCGATGACACGCATCGGCATCAACTCGACGATTAAACGCCACCGCCGGCAGTTCACGCTTGCCGTTATTACACCGCAGCTTCAGCCGCATATGGCCGGTACCGATCGGTTGTACGTTACTGATCTGGAAAACATCGTCAAACAACGGCGGCGGAAACGATTGCCCCCACGGCTGCAGATACTTGATCAGTGCGGCGTTATCGAGTGTGATATCGGTTTCGTTTAACGGCCCGTCAGTCAGCCACTCCCGCTGCAGTGCCTGGCCATTGAGCAACTGTTCGACACGGCGATTAAACGCCGTGGCAAAGGTATTGAGATGTTTTTCCTGCAGACTGACTCCAGCGGCCATTGCATGCCCGCCAAACTTACTGAGCAGACCCGGTTGTTCTGCCACCATGGCAACCAGGACGTCGCGAATATGAATACCGGGAATTGATCGTCCGGAACCCTTCAAAGTTCCGTCTGCCGCTTTGGCAAAGGCGAAAACCGGACGGTGGCAATGTTCTTTGAGGCGGCTGGCAAGAATGCCGATGACGCCTTCGTGCCAGTCGGGTCGATAGACTGACAGGGCAAATGGCAATTCGCCCTGATGACTTGCGATCACCTCTTCAACCTGCGCCATGCCCTGATCACGCATGCCGGATTCGATCTGTCGTCGCTTGCGATTAAATTCATCGAGGCGGCTGGCAACAGGCATTGCCTGCGAGACCGTTTCCGCCAGCAGGCACTCTATGCCGACGCTGATATCGTCGAGCCTTCCAGCGGCATTAAGCCGGGGCCCGATCATGAAACCAAGATCATCTGTGGTGGCATTGTGATGATCGCGCGCGGCAACAGAAAACAGCGCAAGAATGCCGGGCCGCGCCACACCGGCACGAATTCGTCGCAACCCCTGTTCTATGAGTATGCGATTGTTGTGATCGAGCGGCACCACGTCTGCGACGGTACCCAACGCCACCAGATCGAGATAGTCCGCCATTTGTGGCATCGGTTGAATGTTAAACCACTGCACACTCTGCAGGTGGCGGCACAGCCCTGCCATCACATAGAAAATCACACCGACACCACACAGATTTTTACTGCCAAACTCGCAACCCGGCTGATTCGGATTCACGATCGCATCGGCCTGCGGCAGTGTCTCCGGTGGCAGGTGATGATCGGTCACTACCACGGTGAGTCCGGCATTCTTTGCCGCCTGCACACCTTCATTTGATGCAATGCCGTTATCAACAGTGAGAATCAGATCGGGAGTCATTTGCAACGCCACTTCAACAATGGCAGGAGACAATCCATAGCCATACTCAAATCGATTTGGCACCAGATAGTCGACACTGGCACCCAGCTTTCTGAGTACATCGGTTGCCAGAGCAGTGCTGGTGGCGCCATCAGCATCGTAGTCGCCGACAACGAGGATACGTTTTTTATGCTGTAGCGCATCGGTAAGCAGATCAATGGCCTTATCAAGGCCCTTGAAGCGAGTCGGCAGTATCAGCTTTTTCAGTGAAAGCTCGAGCTCGCCATCACTGGTCAGGCCACGCCCGGCCAGTATTTTTCCGATCAACTGGTGCTGATGCAGCGCGGACGCCACACCTGCATCGATTTGTCTGCGTCGAATCTGCTCAGCCACGTTGTAATCCGGTTTTTTTCAACAGGGATTTCACCGCGGTCCAAAAGGTTGGCGGCGTCAGGGTTAACCAGCGATCATCTCCCAGCCACACGCTGGCATGACTCCAGCCACCCTTTTTCAGGCCCCGATACAGTACCGGAAACAGCTGCGTTTCAAGTGACTGCAGCAGTGTTGCCCGCAACTCCTGATTGCCGGTAGCGCCGGCGCTCAGCAGTCGTTCTTCAACCACCAGCGCTGACTGACCGGCAGTGGCGTGCCGGAACTCCTCCAATGGCATACAGGGTACCTGGTGGTATTCGGCAAGGCTGCGTGTGTAAAAATTTTGCGTATAGACACGTCGCTCCATGACATCAATTCTGCCAAGATCTGAAATATTTCCCTCGCCCCATAACCACAGTGAATTAATGACGGTTCGACCCTGTTCCGCTCTGGCCACATTGACCGGATGCGCGTGCAGCAGCATCTCGATTTCAGCAAGCCAGCCGCGCCAGCGCCGGGCTCCGGCACCGGTAGGCATAACCAGCGATACATTACGGCCTGCCGCGGTGCCTGGTGGAATTGTTTCGACGGTCAGCTCGGTTTCAAAAAAACAATACCACCTGCCGTCGCCACCGTTTTCAAAACGCACACCATCGTCGGTAAAGTGCTGGTTCAGATCGTCAATAATCGCCTTAGACTCAGTATCACAGACGTCTATTAATGAACGATCTGCGAGCACCGCATGATTGATATCCATTTGCTGATAAACCGGGTCAGCACGGTAACATTGCCCGGAAGCTGTAGCTGAACTGTGATCCAGCCGATAACCGAGCATGGCAGCACAGTTTTGTTGCGGTGCATTATTGCCGTGGAACCATTTCAACACGGCCGACTCCAAGCATGAACTTAACGAATCCGCCGGCTTTGCTTCCGTATGTAGTCGCTGCAGGAATTTGTACTGACTGTACTCCTGAAGGGGATCGCCGTCGGGTAACAGTTCCGGCAACAATAGGGTAACGGCGTGATCAGTAATATTGGAATTCATCGGTATATTGGCCGTGTCACCTGGATAAACAGAGCCTGTTAAATGAAAAATACAAAAGTCTGGATAGCGGTGGCAGCGGTGGCGCTGATCGCAGCCTTTTTTTACTTCGATCTGGGACAGTACCTGTCACTTGAGTATCTTAAACAAAAACACCAGACCATTCTTGATTTCTACGCCGAGAATCGTTTGCTTACTATTGTCGGTTTTTTCTGCCTCTATGTGGCGATGGCAGCGTTGTCGCTTCCAGGTGCCGCGATTCTAACGCTTGCCGGTGGCGCTATTTTCGGATTCTTTACCGGATTGGTGGTGGTCTCTTTTGCTTCAACCATCGGTGCCACACTCGCCTTTTTAATTTCAAGGTTTCTGTTTCGCGATGCGGTCCAGAACAAGTTTGGCGAACACCTGGAAACACTAAACAAAGGCATTAAAGAGGAAGGAGCATTTTATCTGTTTACGTTACGTCTGATCCCTGCAATTCCGTTTTTTGTCGTTAATTTGCTGATGGGGCTTACCCCAATCAAAACAGGTATCTTTGCCATCGCCAGCCAGCTTGGCATGCTGCCCGGTACAGCAGTCTTCGTGAATGCCGGCAATCAATTATCCAAAATCAATTCGGTGGGAGACATTCTGTCACCCTCGCTAATCGCCGCTTTCGTCATGCTGGGGGTATTCCCGATCATTGCGAAAAAGCTTCTCGATCTCTACAAAAAACGGAAAGTCGCGCAATGAGTGTTGAAAACAACAACCACAACTTTGAAAAACCCGAGTATTTCGACACTAACGTTATCGTGATCGGTGCGGGCTCCGGCGGCCTGATTGCATCACTGATCGCAGCTGCAGTTAAAGCCCGGGTCACACTCATCGAAAAACACAAGATGGGGGGTGACTGCCTGAACACCGGTTGCGTGCCGTCAAAAGCCCTGATCAAAACGGCACGCTTTCTCACCGATGTTAAAAACTCTCAAAAATATGGCGTTAAGTCAGCCCATGCGGAGTTTGACTTTCACGACGTGATGGAACGCGTGCAGCAGGTGATTAAGAAGATCGAGCCGCATGACTCTATTGAACGCTTTACCGAGCTAGGTGTTGATTGCGTGACCGGGGAAGGCAAAATCGTCTCACCGTGGGCGGTGGAAGTGAACGGTAAAACGATCACAGCACGCAACATTATTCTCGCCGCTGGTGCCAGACCGTTTGTACCTCCGATAGAGGGCCTTGATCAGGTTAAGTGGTACAACTCGGACAACCTCTGGGAGTTGCGTGAACAGCCAAAGCGAATGATTGTTTTGGGAGGCGGACCCATTGGAAGCGAAATGGCACAGGCATTTAACCGCCTTGGCAGTGAAGTATCTCTGGTGGAGATGGCGCCGCGAATTATGATTCGTGAAGATGAAGAAATCTCTGCGATGGTTCAGGACAAGTTTGTCGCCGAGGGCATGAACGTTCTATGCGGCACCAAAGCGGTCTCATGCAAAGTAGTCAACGGTGAGCAGACACTGGTTTGTGAACAGGATGGCAAGCAGATAGAAATTCCGTTCGACGGATTGTTAGTCGCCATCGGCAGAAGACCCAATGTAGAAGGCTATGGGCTTGAAGAGCTGGGAGTGACGCTTCGAAAAAATAACACCGTAGAAACCGATGAATTTCTGCGCACAAACTTTGACAACATATACGCAGTTGGTGATGTCACCGGTCCGTATCAGTTTACCCATACCGCTGCACACCAGGCATGGTTTGCCACCGTGAACAGTCTGTTTGGGCAGTTCAAAAAGTTTAAGGCAGATTATTCAGTAATACCGTGGGCAACATTTACCGATCCCGAAGTTGCTCGTGTGGGCCTTAACGAAACAGATGCCAAAGAGCAGAACATTGCTTATGAAGTCACTACCTATGGTATCGATGATCTTGATCGTGCCATAGCAGATAGCGAAGACCACGGCGTGGTGAAAGTGCTGACAGTGCCGGGTAAAGACAAGATTCTGGGCGTTACTATTGTCGGCGCACATGCCGGAGATCTGATTGCAGAGTATGTGATGGCTATGAAGCACAAGCTTGGCTTAAAGAAAATACTCGGCACCATACATATCTACCCGACCATGACCGA
>CALLLY010000208.1 GCA_938008205.1 uncultured Granulosicoccaceae bacterium | reverse complement strand
AGTTTTTGATCGGCTTAATCAACGCTTCAATCGTCAGAACATTGATCAGCAGGTACTAAAACCTATTGAGGCCGGTCGATGAGTTGTATAGAAACGATCACCGCTTATGGTCTTCGCTCTATTGGTATCGGGCAACGCATTTTGCCCAAAGCAGATATAAGCCTGTGCGAGCAGGTTGTACTGATTGGCAGCGGTATCCTGTGGAATATTTACTTCGCCTTTCTCGCCGTGATACTCGGATTCTTTTTTGCCACCGCACTTGCACTGGGACGTCACAGTGACAGTCTGTTAGTGCGTAAACCGGCGGACTGGTTCGTTTTTCTTTTTCGTGGTTCACCACTATTTATACAGTTTTTCTTTGCCTACGAATTATTCTCTCAGCTTCCACGGGCGGGTATCGATATTCCGCTGGGGTTTACCACGGTCACGCTGCAAACCAGTGCGTTGACTAAAGCGTGGCTCGGTGCGCTGATTGTGCTGTTCCTGAATACCTCCGCGTACAGCGCCGAGATATTCTACGGTGCGCTGCGAGCCATCCCCAAAGGAGACCTGGAAGCGGCCGATGCATTTGGCATGAGTGGCATGACTAAATTCCGCAAAGTAACCTGGCCGACACTGCTGCGTCTGGCGTGGCCTTCGTACACCAATGAAGCTATCTTTCTGTTTCACGCCACGGCACTGGTATTCTTCTCCGGTTTTCCCGCCTGGCGACAGAAAGGTGATGCCTTGTATTACGCAAGCTACTTTGCTGAAAAGACGTTTAACCCGTTTATTCCCTACCCGATTGCCGCTGCCTACTTTATTGTATTCACGTTGTTGATCGTTCTGTTATTCGGACGGGTTAACCGCTACCTGAACCGACACCTGAAGCTCGATCAGCAGCCCCGTATCAAGTATCGTCCACAGTTGATCCGATAAGCTACACTTCCTCCAACCTCAAACATTGAATCATGCCGCGTTCGTTATGATTTCCGATTCTATGCGCATAGCGCTATTGCAACACACCCCGGTTCCCGCAGATATTGATGCAGCCCTGCAGCGGCTTGACCAATACGGGCAAACGGCCGCCAGTGATGGTTGTGAACTGTTGCTGGTACCCGAAGCCAGTATTACCGGCTACAACATTGATAAAGCGCTAATGCAAAGCGTTGCGCTGGATGCCAACGGAGATACCACGGCAGCAATCGCCAATTTGTGTCGCAAGCATAATATTGCTATGGCATACGGGTTTGCAGAAAACGATAACGGCAGCTTTTACAACTGCGTGCAGCTTATGGATCGGCAGGGCGAGATTCAGGGCAAGTACCGTAAAACACATTTGTGGGGATCACTGGATCAGGCGCTGTTCAGCGCCGGTGAGTCTCTGGCCTGCGGGTCACAAAATATGCTGGCAGAAATCAATGGTTTTAAAATAGGACTGCTGATTTGTTATGACATAGAATTTCCAGAGTGCGTTCGCGAGCTGGCTTTACATGGTGCCGATTTGATTCTTACCCCGACAGGTTTGATGCAACCGTACCGTGAAGTGGCCGAACAGGTTGTGCCGGTACGAGCCTACGAAAGCCAGCTGTTTATCGCCTATGCAAACTATTGCGGTAGCGAGCGGGAACTTACCTATGAAGGGCGCAGTTGTATTGTCGGGCCCGATGGTAAAGATCTTGCGCGAGCCCAATCTGACACCACCTTACTGGTTGCTGATATTTCAAAGCAGGCCATTGCAAAGCAAAGGCAATCGCTCCCCTATCATCGTGATCGCAGACCGTCGCTTTACCGTGCTTTAAAGAAAGAGACCGCATGAACCATCCGTCTATCTCTGTTTTTGGACCGGATTTTCCGTTTTCCTACGATCACTGGATCTCTCACAGTAAAGGTCTGGGCTCACTGCCACCGCATCGTCTGGGAACGGAAGTCGCTATAATCGGTGCCGGTGTATCAGGCATGGTGGCAGCACTGGAACTTATGAAGCTGGGCCTCAAGCCCGTGATCTACGAGACCGGTCGTTTGGGTGGCCGGCTCAGATCAGAACACTTTCCCAATGCCACCGGTGTGGTTGCAGAAATGGGGGGTATGAGATTTCCGAAATCAGCCACCACCTTCAATCACTACACCAACCTGCTCGGACTACAGAAACGCCCGTTCCCTAACCCGCTAACCGAAGCGGCAGGCAGCACGGTAATCGATTTATTCGGTAAAACGGTGTACGCCGAAAAGCAGGAAGACCTGCCAGCCATTTACCAGCAAGTTGCACAGGCGTGGAACGAAGCGCTGGAAACACAGGCTCATTTAATTGATCTGCAACGTGCCATACGCGAGCGCGATGTTACCACCATAAAAGCCCTGTGGGATCCGTTAGTGAAAGAATGGGATGATCGTACTTTCTATGATTTCCTGGCAACTTCACCGTCTTTTAAGCGCCTGGAGTTTGAGCACCGTGAGATATTCGGGCAAGTCGGTTTTGGCACCGGCGGATGGGATTCGGATTTTAGAAACTCCATGCTCGAAATTCTTCGTGTGGTGCTTACCGCCTGTGACGACGATCAGGATTTAATCGTCGGTGGTTCAGAACAATTGCCGCGCGGCTTGTGGTCACACCAGCCTGAATCAATACATCACTGGCCGGTAGGTACCAGCGTCAGCAGCCTGAATAACGGTGCCACCAGACCTGGTGTTATCAGTTTACAACGCGACGGCAAAACCATTGTTGTCACCGATCAATACGGCAACGCCAGTGCTTACGAGTCTGTGATTGCTACGTGCCAGAGCTGGCTGCTGACCACCAGTATCGACACTGACGAATCGTTGTTTTCGCATGCTCACTGGATGGCGCTTGATCGTACCAGTTATATGCAATCATCAAAAACGTTTGTCATGGTTGACCGGCCATTCTGGAAAGACAAAGATCCGCAGACCGGTCGCGATGTGATGAGTATGACGCTGACAGACCGACTGACCCGCGGCACCTACCTGTTTGACAACGGACCAGACTCACCCGGGGTTATCTGCCTGACCTATACCTGGATGGCCGACGCTTTAAAAATGCTGCCACTGCCGGTGGAAAGACGGGTTGATCTGGCACTGGCCGCACTCGCAAAAATTTATCCGAACGTTGATATCCGCAAACATATTGTTGGCAAACCTATCACGATCTCGTGGGAAGACGATCCTAACTTTCTGGGGGCCTTCAAAGGTGCACTGCCAGGTCATTATCGTTACAACCGCCGCATGTACACGCACT
>CALLLY010000207.1 GCA_938008205.1 uncultured Granulosicoccaceae bacterium | reverse complement strand
AATCCCCATCAGTATCATCATGAAGGAAAACGGTATCGCACCAATAATCATCGCAGATTGTATCGCGTTGAGCCCGCCTGCCAACAATAACGCTGCAATCACAGCGGTAAGAATTAACCCCCACATAATGATGTGATGCTTCGCAGCCGCTGTTTCCGAACCACCCGCACTAATGGTGTTAACGACCAATACCGCCGAGTCGGCAGAAGTCACCAGGTACGTTAACAGCAAAATAACAATGAGCACAGACAGAAAAGCCGCAGCTGCCGGCATAAGAACGTTTATTGTTTCATACAGCTGGGCCGTCAGGCTTTTCGCAAATATAGATCCATTCGCTGTTCCATTGAGCTCCAGATCAATCGCGGTTCCACCCAACAGAGCAAACCACAAAAAGCACATGAATGAAGGCGCCACGATAGAACCGACTACGAATTCGCGAATGCTGCGGTTTCTTGAGATTCGCGCCAGAAATATCCCCACGAACGGTGCAAATGCTATCCACCAGGCCCAGTAGAAGATCGACCACCAACCCTGCCACTCACCCGGGCTTCCAGCACCATCAGCCGGAAACACCTGAAAGGTAATTGCAGGCAGATGAATAATATAGTCAAACAGACCATAGCCCAGAATTTTCAGCGCAAAAAGTGTTGAACCAAAAATGGCAAAGAACGCCAGCAAGCTAAAGGACAACACCATGTTGATATTACTGAGCCACTTAATGCCCTTTCCAACCCCGGACAACGCAGACAAAGTGGAACACACCATCACCACCGCGAGCGCCAGCAGCATGGACCCGGTAGACGGCACCAGCACACCTTTGTCGTCGGTGGTCATTAGCCATTCGGCACCGGTAAAGTTATATAGACCGGCAGAAAACGAATCCAGACCCAGACCAATGGTTTGACTGATCCCCAGAATGGTAGCAACCACAGCAGTGATATCGACAAGATGGCCGACCGGTCCGCTTAACGAACGGCCAAACAATGGCGCCAGTGTTGATCTGATTGTCAGAGGAAGCCCGCGGGAGTAGGAAAAAAACGACAGTGAAATACCAACCAGCGCGTAACATGCCCAGGCACCTAAGCCCCAGTGGAGGAAAGAATAACGGTAGGTAGAGGTGACTGCCGACTCAGTTTTGGCAAGCACCAGATTGGGGATCTCGGTCATCGTGCCGGCAGCGACAGCAGCGGTGTAAGTGGCCATGGCGGTACTGCCTTCTGCAACGGCAATGCCTGCGGCATCCAGCGCAGCCTTAACTTCTATGTTACTCATACGGATAAGCGGATTATCACCAATGTGCCACATCGGCTCACCAGTCGCATAACCCAGCATACCAATACCGATACCAGCCCCGAACATCATGGAAAACCATGAAAAGTTTGAAAACTCGGGTTTGCCACCATCACCCAGTATGATTTTCCCCCAGCGCGGGTGCAGAGCAATTACCAGACACACCACAACAAAAAAAGCTACAGACCAGGTGTAATAGTAGTTAAGGTTGGCAAACGACCATGTTTTCATAGCGCCTAGCACAGCACCGGCTTTCTCCGGAAAAATAGCTGCCCAGACAACAATGAGCGCAATAATAATCTTAGATGCAAGAGAAACAATTTTGTTGAAGTTGGCATAGAATCCACTATCTGCGGTATCTATACTCAAATCCCTTAGGGGTTCCCGTATAGCCATTTAATTTCCTCTTTTCCTGTGGAATCTCGTCGGAAGTGACGAGACAACCCCAGCATACCTATTATTAAGAAGTGTGGGTAATATCCTTGCGATTAAAGCGTACCGCCGTAAGCTCAATGTCGTGTATTTGCAAAAATAAGCCGGTTGCCAAATACGATGAGTCATGTAGCGCACTGGACAGATCAGTTTGAAGCATCAATCAGATAATTTGATTAAGTACCACACCGTTCGACTACCGACCGATTAATAGCTCTCTTATATGGTCGACTGTAAATGATGAATGCAGCCATATCACAGAACACGATCTTGTTGAAACATCGGCTACTAAGCCGATAGACACTTCTCGATATATGGAGCTGGTCTTCCCGACGTTTACTTCCTTTATCTTGTAGTGTTCGATTATTCCAGGTGACTACGGTCGTACCAGACCCCACAGAGTTTTCTGGATCTGGACGCGCCTGGTATCAGTAAAATCAGGACCTGCCAGGCAATTCTTCCCGTTGAGTACCAGTCTTTCTTTCTGGCCGAAGACAACACCGGATACTGCGCGATAACAGAAAATTTCTGCCCGCGCTTTTTCGCATACTTTCTGAGCTGGCGCGACAAATACAGCTCTTCAGCAACAAACTGCTTTTCATCAAATCCGCCAACGTCATCGAACGCTTGCTTGGT
This sequence comes from uncultured Granulosicoccaceae bacterium, assembly GCA_938008205.1. GTDB lineage: Bacteria > Pseudomonadota > Gammaproteobacteria > Granulosicoccales > Granulosicoccaceae. The sequence continues at coordinate 3,460 of CALLLY010000207.1, read as the reverse complement.
GCAGTATATAAAGCAGCCCGCTGCAGTTCGGGAACGGACCGACCACCAGTTCCAGAAGCGGACCAGCCATTTTGCAAAGCCGGAAAGCTGCTGGTCAAATGCTACCGTTGCACCACCGCCGATTACCCTGCCATTCTGCAGATTGCTCAATGCAGTATTCAAAAGCTGCGCACTAATGTGAGTATCGGCATCAACAAACACCAGGTACTGTCCCTGTGCAGCGCGTGCTCCTGTATTTCTGGCTTTAGCTATCTGATTAACCGGCTCAAACACAACCTTCACACCGGCTGCCTGCGCCTTGTTTGCCGTATCGTCAGTAGAGTTATTATCCACCACCAACACCTCACCGGACTGTGGCAGCGATGAACGAGCACCTTCAATCGCCGCAAGCGTATTCTCAATGCACTCTGATTCATTCCACGCCGGCACTATTATCGAATAGGTAATCACTTCAACCTGTGCTCTGCCCTGATGTGTTCTCTACCAAATTCATATGCATTGAGCGCCGACTTTCCAGTCTGTTGAGGAATAACCATTCTACCCTAGCTTGCCTGTGCCCTATGTATAAATACAAGTGGGTTGCCATCCAAAAACCAGCCGTTCGGCACTCACTGAATATTATTTGTAACCCCAAAGTACCGTATTAACCGACTTTCAGCCCGACCGGGATAAATATAGTCGGTATGAAATCGCGTTACAGCTAAGCACAACACTCAAACAACCTTAATCAGAATCAATATCCACCAACTGCTTATCAATCACTTTAATCGTACTGGCATCTCAACATAGCAATGGAGCATCGTCATGAAGTTATTGTTAGATCTTATTAAGCACCGTTTTGTCCTGGTTTTTCTGGCACTGATACTCCAAAGTTGTGGAGGGGAAGACAACACTGCCACGCCATCTTTTACAAACGATCGATTCGGCGTGGACCAACCAGTGGCCATGCCTGCTGAAGTCAGCCTGCAGGCCGCCGATGAAGGACTCGCGCTCAGCACCACTATCTGGCCGAAAACGGTCATCCATGTGTGCTGGGAAAATCCCGAAGCCGCACCCGAAAAAGAAAGACAATGGGTTACCGACGCGGTGAATGATACCTGGTCGAAAAACTCAAGACTTAGATTTGTCGGGTGGAATGCCTGCGCCTATTCAAGTGTTCGGGATATTCGAATTCGCATATCCGATGAAGGCCCTTATACACTTGGTCTGGGCACTCGATTATCCGGTGTAGAGTCTGGAATGGTGCTCAACTTCACCTACAGCCTTTGGGGCCTGGCGTGCGGTGAGAGTGATGCAACCAGACAGCGTTGCTCCAGAGCAATTGCTGTGCACGAGTTTGGCCATGCACTGGGGTTTGCACATGAGCAGAACCGACCGGATACCCCGTTGTCTTGCACCAAACCGCCTCAAGGCACTTATGGCGATACCCTAATCGGTCCGTGGGATGCAGAATCCATCATGAACTATTGCAATGAAAATGTTCTGGAAATTTCGAATACCCGTAACCTGAGCCATGGCGATGTGCAGATGGTGCAAGCCTACTATGGAGATAACTATTGCAACGCCAGCCCATGGCACATGTACTGGAACCCTGAACTCAAAGATCATTTTTATAGTACTGAATTTTTTGAATCGTTCTACGGCTGGGAGTATCAGGAAACACAAGCTTATATATGCCAGGAGCCTGTACCCGGCACCGTACCCTACTACTCGTACTGGAACGAAACCACCGCAGATCACTTTTATACCCAGGTTGATGCATATACGTTCTTTGGCTACGAGGCGACAGGCCTGGTAGGACATGTTTTTGTAGAACCCGGGCCACGAACAAAAACGCTCCACCAATACTGGAACCCGGAAATCTACGATCACTTCTGGACAGATATCAACAATCCTTATGGAATATACGGATATCACTATGTAGCCGAGGAATATTTCGCACGATAGTTTACCGTTACCGCTAATGCATACAATCTGTTAGCGGTGCGGTGTTTTCTAATCAGGATAAATCTACCAAAGCATACCGGGTGCTGCGCCCTCCACCCGGTAGCTTTACCAGACAACCTTTGTTAACGAGATCTGCAAGTTCTCGGGTTGCCGTCGCTTTACTTACTTTTGCCAGAGCGCGGTATTTCGTTGCGTTAATACCATCGACAAATTCTTCACCATAGGAATCGAGCAATCGGTTCAACACTTTCACTTCTCGTTCGTTCAGAACAGTCTGCGCATGTCGTTGCCAGAAACGTGTCTTAATCATCACCTGATCGAATCGGTTTTTAGACAACGCTACTGCTTCAATTAGCGTTGTGATAAACCAATTCAGCCACGGCGTTATTTCGAGTGTGCCTTTTTGTGTTGACTCCAGTAACGCATAGTATTCACTACGCTTAGCCATAATGGCCGCACTATGTGAATAGAACCTGACCGCATTGTTTTCTCCCTGAGCCAGGGCTCTGTCTGCAAGTGCCCGGGTAACACGACCGTTGCCATCGTCAAACGGGTGAAGTGTGACAAACCACAGATGCGTAATTGCCGCACGTATGTAGTGATTTAAGCCCGCCGGGGGATGATTAAACCAATCCAGAAATCGCCTCAGTTCAGCCTGTAAAACATTACCCGGCGGCGCTTCGAAGTGTATGCGCGGACGATCAATACGACCGGATACCACCTGCATCGGTCCATCACCACGCAAACCTCCAATATTGATCGAACGCAATGGATCAGGGTTTACAAAAAGTGCGGCCTGCCATTCAAACAACATAGCCAGAGTCACCGGGCGATCAAGCCGTGTGGTAGCGGTAATAAGCAATTCCGCCAGCGCGTCAGTCTGGGCAGTCCCGCTGGCGGCGACACCGGCAGTTGCAAGTCCAAGCTTATTGACGACCGACGAACGCACAGATCTGGCATCAAGCACCTCGCCTTCAATCTCACTGCTGCGTATAGCGGTTTGCACCAGCGTATCGATTTGTACCTGCAATTGTGCATCGGGAGTTAACCCGGCTTCAGATGGTAAAAATTCGCGTAAGCTGTGTTGAAGCTGTGTGGTTTGAGATTCAAGTTCCGCGCTATGCCAGCGAAATTGTGGCGCTGAGCCCTCAATCCAGTCACTTCGCTGCCAGATATATTCGTTCATAAGCCTTTGTTATTAATTAAAATGAGCCGATTAGGGAATCTATTCGGCTCATAATATGAGCCAAATATAGCAGCTAATCGGCTCAGGTTCTATCTGAGCGAAATAACAAAAATGGGCAACGCAGTGCCCGGGAAATGTTGTAGAAAGCCGAGGCATCGCCTCGGGCTGTTCGTAGAGCGTAGGGTGGATATTGGGGAGTGTTCAAATAAGGTTGGCCAGGAGATTACGCCCCGGCGAGAGCTAACCAGTAGCAAAGGCGATGTATTAGCACGCCTGCCCGCACATCGGGCATTCTGGTTTGGCTGGTACGCTACTTTTAGCGATACA
>CALLLY010000206.1 GCA_938008205.1 uncultured Granulosicoccaceae bacterium | reverse complement strand
ATTGTCTCCACCGGTAAAAAAGCGATGCGAAGGAGCAACTCTGCTGAAGTCTGTAGCATTCAAAAATCCCAGTTCTGCTCTTGTAATCAGGTAATGCTTCTTTCTAAGTGAGAACAGACGTTTGGCCGAAGCAGTAATGCGCAACATGTTGATGTCAGAGAAGACCCGTGTGCTACCACCAAAGGCCTTAAGTGCTACAAACGATCCGTTGTCCGGATGAATGCCACCGTCTGACAACGTACGCGAGAAACTAAAGCCCGGGAGTAGCAGGTTGGTTCTGTCTTTTGAATCTTCGGTGTTTTCGTTTTCAAGGCGAATGAAAATATCCCGGTACCAGCCTTTGCCAATCAGTCTTGAGTCGCTGATGTTCATGGTGCGTAGCTGTGAAAACGTATCTCCGCTTTGGTGGTTTAGTAACCCGACGTCCAGGGTATACCGGCCGTTGTCCGGTTGTTTTCGGTGCGGCATCTGATAACTGACGGATACTTCCTGACGCAGGCGGGAAATGCTTGTATTTCCTTTCAGCGCATGTCCCTTTGCGTTGTGATGGGGTCTGAGCCATGTCCCCTTAACTCTTAACTCGGTATCGGTGGCATAACCGACGCCAAGGCTCATAATGTTTTCACGGGCTGGTGTCAGGTCGACAAGGAGTGGTATCGCGTTGTCGGCGCTTTGATTGATCTGTGGTTTAACGCTGACGTACTTGAAGTAACCGCTATTTTGCAGATTCCGGGTAAGTTTTGCTGTGTGAGATGCTCGGTACGGTGCGCCGGCTTTAAATGGCTGCCACTGAGTTAGAAATTCTTTATCAAACAATTCTGTGTTGTAGGTGACTGATTCGATTGTGTGTCTGGCACCAGAGTCGAATTCAATAAAAATTTTTGCACCGTGCTCCTTTTTTCTGACCAGAACCTGGGACTCTAAAAATTTTGCATTAAAGAATCCAAGGTTGCGAGCGTGACTGTAGAGCATGTCTTTAGCGCGTTCGTAATTGCCGTGATCAAGTCGCTGTCCACGTCTTATAGGCAGTGTGGGGATGATTTTCCGAAACTCGTTACTGTCTTCGGCATCGCCTGTGATATTCAGCTCTATGTCTTCTATCAGAGTGGGGCGCCCGGCATCTACCACCAGTTGAATGGCGTTGTTCTGTTGATAGGCAGCATGACTGGCGCTGACTTTCGCGCTGTAGTAGCCCAATGCCTGCAGACTTGTTGATGCGGTTTGACCCAACGCCTGCAGTTGCAGGTTCTTGTCGTTTGCTTCGTCCCACCCGGTAGTCCGGATATGAGCGCGAATTTGCTCTTCCTGCGCGCGCGTCGCGCCATGAATGGTGGCGGTGAATGGCTCTGTGGTATCGGGAAAAACGTGGCTAACCGTTGCCAGTAGCAGACCAAACCCCAATACCACCCAGGGGCGCAATTGGCCCAATGGTTGCCGCGATTCTTCTGCTGTGACTGACAAACCCGAAAATACCGCAATGTTGTGACGATTCACGACAGTTGCAGCTAGCGTGCCTGCCGAGAATGTTGACATCTTGTTTGCGAAAATTTTTGCGTTTTGTGGTGAACTTGCTGACTTCTCACTCGTCCCATTATCAAACCCCCTTCGGAGCCACTAGTGCTTTTTTTGCGAAATACGCTCACATTAACATCGGTTAACTCACTGAAAATAATCGCGATCATGGCGGTACTGGCATTACTTGCCACAACCTCACCCGCTCGAGCGGGTATGGAACTTCACGAGTTAGACGGCGAAATTGTCGATTTGGATGATTACCGGGGCAATGGCAAGTGGCTGCTGGTGATGTTCTGGTCGACAACCTGCCATATTTGCGAAGAGCAAAAACCTGATATCTCGGATTTTCATACCCGTCACAAAGATATCGACGCCGAGGTGCTGGGGATAGCACTCGATGGCATGGAAAATATCGATGCGGTGAAGAAGAACATGCAACAACATAAAACCAGTTTTCCGAGTCTGGTTGGTAACCTGGTTATCGTCGCCTCTCATTACCAGGGTCTGACACAGGAAAGCCTGCGCGGTACACCGACTTATCTGTTGTTTGACCCGCAAGGCGAGTTGGTTGGGAACAACCCCGGTCCATTGCGCACCGAAGCCATCGAAGCGTTTATGGAGCGCAAGTCGGGGTAGATGTTGGCAGGCTTGTTAGCTAGCGGGTGAATCTCGCTAACGCCGGCAGCAACCGTCGGTTGGACTCGGCTTTGGGTCTGACACCTGCCAGACGATCTTCAAAGTATTCGAGTTTCCACTCTGCCGCCTTAGTGTCTTCGGAGTCAGCACCGAATATATCGTGATAGATATTAATCGCCAGTCGCTGATGGGTAATAGCTTCTTCGAGATCGTCTTTGTTGTGTTCTGCTATCCAGGCAAGTGCTTCCAGTGTTTGCGCTGTCTCTGTGTGATAAAGACCCAGTGTTTTAGTTTGTATCCCCAGCGCGCGATTAAACTGCTGTTCTGCGATTCGGTGGTCCGGCTCCAGCAGAGCGGCAAGGAAGTAGGTGCGTGCGAGTCGTGAATCACTGCTGCTGAATCCTGCCGCAATTTTTCGAGCGGTGCGGATCCAAGGTGCGGGGTCACCATCATTGGATAGCAGAAAAAATTCTGCATTCTCAACAGAAATGCGCCACATTTCATCTTCCTGATTTGCGATCAGAATTTTCTGTCGGTCAATTTTTTGCGTGGAGTCTCTGGTGGCTGAGGGCTTTTTTGGGGTGATGCCCTCGGGATCCACCGAAACCGCAGCAAGTTTTGGTATTCGGGGAAGCGCTACGGGTAGTTCACTCACTGTTGCAGTATCGATTGGACTAACCGCCGCTGTGGCCTGTGGGTTCGCTGTGTTTAATGGCACGGCATCTACAGGTTGGTTATTGCCGCGCTGCAGCAGAACCACCAGTGCAACGCCAACAACGCCGGCGGCGGCCAGCGCCAAGTTGTTTACGCTGAACATGCTTTTCAACGGCAGCTTGCCACGGCG
>CALLLY010000205.1 GCA_938008205.1 uncultured Granulosicoccaceae bacterium | reverse complement strand
GGTGACTTCACCCGCCGCATGTGCCGCCATAAACGGTCCGCCACTCCATTGTCGGCACATACTGCAGTGGCAGGCGCCGGCGCTGGTTTTCAGGGTTGCTTTGTAAGTGACCTTGCCGCACATGCAGGCGCCATTGCTCTCGAAAGTTTTCTCGCTCATAGCAGTATCCGTCTCTGTGTGAGTGGTTATTGAAACATAAGTCGAATTAACAAATCCTGCGGTAATTTATTTCTGGTGCCTCGCTGACACGTCGGGTTCTCTGAGTGGCACGCTGGCTGGTTGTGAATAGGTAGCCCGAAGCGTGAGCAAGGTGTTGTTGATGGGGTGGCCTCGCTGACGTTTCGGGTTCTCTGTGTTTGGCACAGTGGCTGGCCAGGATGTTGTTGGCAACCGTATTACCACTGACTTAGCGCCTTAAATGACGAAACATCTGCAGCATATCCGACCTCAATTGTATGACGGCGCAGATATCGTGTAGTCTCGGTCGGTATGAATAGAACCGTATTATTTTTAGTGTTCTGCCTTACGGCGGTAATGCACAGTGAACGCAGTGAGGCGGCTGGCCCGTGGAATGGCAAATCGGCGGCTGTTGTGCTGAGCTATGACGATGGCCTGAACGTGCATCTTGATACTGTGGTGCCGCTGCTTAACCAGCATGATATCAGAGCTACCTTTTTTATTAACGGTACCGCTGCTAGCGTTGCGAAAAGATCTGATGACTGGCGAATTGCTGCTGTGAATGGTCATGAACTGGGCAACCACACCATGAAGCATCCGTGCTCTGCGGGCTTGCCCGGGAGAGAGTGGGTCAAACCTGAAAAAGATCTTGACCGTTACACCACCAGCCAGTTTTCTGATGAAATTGCGCAGGCAAATACAATATTACATTCGATTGATAATAAGCAGCGTCGAACCTTTGCCTATCCGTGTGGCGACAAGATCGTTGAAGGTCAGTCTATTGTGGGTGTAATCGAAAACGTAGCGGTCGCTGCTCGTGGAGTGAATGGCGGTATCAACAAACCTGGCCAGATCAACCTGTACGATCTGCTGGCCTACTCGGTGTATGGTCAGGATGCTGAACTGTTGATTCAAGAAGTTGCTAAGGCAGTGAGTAATAACGGTTTGTTAGTATTTTTATTCCATGGCGTTGGCGGAGAGCATGGATTGAATATTGACCGTGATGAACATCGGAAATTTATCGAGTATCTGGCAAGCAGTAAGGATGAGTTGTGGATAGCGCCACTAGTTGATGTTGCTGACTATGTTGTGGAAAACGATCTTGTAGCGCGGTAGAGGGGTATAGGTTCTCGCTCGGAGTTAACATGGAGGGCAAAGTGCGAGCGAGTTTGTAGTGGATGTGTTGGTCTCGCTGATACATTTGGTTTTCTGGTGTATCCAGGATGTTGGAAACTGGTTATTTCTGTGCTGGTTTAACACGGCTAATTGATGCATAAGATGTTGAATAAATTTGGCGCCACGGATCGTTTTGGTGCAGAATCAGGTTTGAAATTGTAGATACCATTCTGGTATATCCTGATTGTTTAGGAGGGTAGTAAGTGTATGCGAGTTCCACTGATCTACCATGTAGTTTTCTGTGTTCTCTGTATTTTCCCGGTTATCAGTATTTGCCGCCGTGCCGGGGTGAATCAATGGGTTTCGTTTCTTCTGTTTATTCCTGTTGTTGGGTTTTTGCTCTGTGGCCTGGTGCTCTCTTACGCTAATTGGGATATTCAAAGAAAGGTTTAACCAATGCTTCCAAGTACCCCTCAGTTATTGATTCTGGTGTTTGTACTGACAGTTACTCTGGTACTGCCGTATGCCGTATTTTCTCCCATCGCAAGGAAAGCGGGGTTTTCCAAATGGTGGTCACTTACCATGGTTATTCCTTTGGTAAATATATTGGTGATTTGGGCGTTTGCATTTGCCCGTTGGCCGGTTGAAAGTAGTGGCCGGCCTAATACGAATTGATGCTTTGCGAGCGCGATGGACTTTAGCCTGAGTTACCCCAGACACAGTCTGTAACAAAATATTCGCTGATTCCAAACCGGTTTATGTTACATTAAATGTCATGACATATAAATTGGCACAGGTAACCTGATGAACACGCAGCACACCGGTACGGTAACAACGCTTTTTGCAGCATTGATTCTGTTAGCCTCCTTGAGTAATCCGGCAACTGCACAGTCAGTTGCACCGGCAATGGCTCCGGGTTGCGACTACAGTGATTCAGTTCTTTTTGACGGTTTTGGCTGGAACAGCGGAGCGAATATGTCGTGCGAGCCGGTAATCAACCAGACGCTGGGAACCGCCGTTGAGTTTACCCGTGTGTACTGGGATGGCAATGCTGATATTGCCAACCGCACGATTCAATGCGATCTGTTTCTGTATGATGACGTGCTTCAAAACTACCAGCCACAGCAGGAGATCTATAATTTTATTAGCCACCCCGGCTATGTGCTGCAACATCAGTCTATTCCATCAGTAGAGCCTGTTAGTGGTTGGCGTACGATCAGACCTGCTGATGATAATGCCGGTGAGATACTCGAAGAAATCGATAGTCCCAGATGGTCGATTGAAGATGGTGAATATATTGGTAGCGGTGTTCTTGGGTCTCCGGTATTCGAGCTGATCACCACGGATACTGGTGCCAGTGCGGTACGCCGCTGGGTTAACAGCTTTACAGTGATCTCCCGGCTCACTAGAGATGGTCTGGTGTCATTCCCGCGCCAGGGGTATTTTGATTGTTATGATGTTTCCGGTGCCGATTTATCGCCAACAGGCATTGCTGGTAACCCGACTAACGCCCCTGCGACACTATCAGACCTTGAGTTTAGTGTAGCTTCCAACCCTGCGGCGGACCCGCCGGGTGAGATCTTTAATCTGGAAACTGGTGAGGTGGTTAATCTAGTAAAAGCGTACTGGAACTACAATCGGGATATTGCCGGTTTAAAAGGATGTACCAGTGGAGAATTCTCTGGCGGACAATACAGTAGAAATAACGGAAAAAGTGTTGATCACCCGTACCATTTTACTGACTCACCAGACAGTGTGTTCTATAGAACCAGCTCGGGAATTGAGGGTGTGCTCTCTGCATCAGGTAGTTATGAGATTATTGGTAATGTACTTCAATACTCGCCGAGTGGCAGCAACCCGGGTTTTGCGGGTGAACCACGTGTCATAGGCAACCCGATTTTCACATCGGAGTATGTAGAGATAATCGAAAATGGTGTTCGCGTATGGCAAAACTCCGAGTATTTTGAAGAGTGTACTGGTGTTTCACCAACGGGTAGTGCCTCAACGGATAACTCCGAGACTGGTACTTCCGGTGGTGGTGATTCAGAAGATACTGAAGTTGATGGTGGCTCCACTGGCAATGCTTCTGGTGGAGGAGTGTTGGGTTATCGCGATTTGGTGATAGTGCTAATGCTGCTATTTTGTTTTGTGTTGAGTCGTGAGCGCATACGTGTATGACAGGAACTGCCATCCGGGTGTAGCTGTTAGTCTGATACCAACTATATTGAACGTATGAACAAGTAGGCTGGTACCGGGTGTATTGATCCGCTCGGTTGGCACCGGTCCATGTGTTAGCAGTAAAAAATGCGCGTTGATCTCAATTGCAAAAAAACCTGGGAGGCGATAGGGTAAACTAACCGAACTCGCTTCATTTGCAACAGGAGGTCACGATGTCTAAGCATCCAGTGAACGTTGCTGGTTTTGCCTCAATTGTTTTATCTGTTCTGCTGGTTTGCACCTACGCAACGGCGCAGGACAATCACGCTGCGGGGGTTAAAACAGATAAGCCGCAAATAACGGAACTATGGTCACCGGGTGACAGCGGCCAGCGGATGAGAATCCGTGGGCGTGTGACGAGTGTTGACGGTACCCCGCTTCCCAATGTGCGAATTGGTGTGCGGCACGCTGACAGCGCTGGTGTAGACAGAAGCTATCATCAGGGTGATGTTTTTACCAACGAAAGAGGCGTTTATCAGTTTGGTTCGGTTATCCCGGGTAACAATCATCGTCTAAGTCATGTGCATGTTTATATCAGTCATCCCGGGTTTCGATATGTAGATACCGAGTTCTATTTTAAAGACGACCCGAAGGCCAATCCTGATGATCCAAATGCTATATTTTTGGAGGAAGGCAATATTGGTGGTGAGAAAATGATGTACGGTCGTTGGGATATTGCGCTGACGCCTCAGTGAGTTGAATGCTTTTAAGATTGCAGTCATTCGTCAGTTGGTTTGTCTCTTGTGGTCAGGTGCTCGTCGATTATTCTGTGGTCTGATGACCACTTTTTTTATTTGCATAACAACCTGGGTAACAAAGGCGGGTGCAGACGATCAGTTGCTGCATGAGTTTTACTTTACCCGCGGTATTTTCAGTGATGACTTTGGCATTGGTGATGAGTCAGGGGGAAGCTGGTCAATTGATTACCCCAAAGCAGATCGCCATTTTTTGTTTGCGCTAGAGCGTTTGAGTATTATCGACGCATCATCTGATGAAAATGCTGTAAAACTTACTGATCCCAGGCTACGCCATCTACCGTTTATCTATGCTTTGGAAGTGGGCGCTATGCAGCTTATTGAAGAGGAGGTTGTAGCGCTTAGGGAGTATCTTCTGGCAGGTGGTTTTCTGTTTATTGACGATTTCTGGGGCAGCTTCGCATGGGAGAACCTGGTAGCGCAAATGGGTCTGGTGCTTCCTGACCATGCAATTGTTGAATTTCCGGCAGACCATCCGATTTTTAGTGTGGTCTATGATATTGACGGGATAAAGCAGGTTCCTAATTTCCGCAATGGCATTGCATTTGAACGAACCGGTATTACACATGAGTCTAATGGTGTTCAGGCACATGTTCGCGGTATCTTTGATGACAAAGGTCGTTTAATGGTTGTGATGAACTGGAATACAGATCTTGGTGATGCCTGGGAGTGGGCTGATCATCCGGAGTACCCGGCTCACTTTTCTATCTATGCAGTTAAGCTTGCGATTAATATTGTGGTTTATGCGATGACTCATTAGCAGTCTTTACATGGAGCAGTCTCTTGTTTGTGGTAACTGGCTTATGGAAGCAGAAAAGCGAGAAGAAAGTAATTCGTTAAAGCAGTAGAATGCTTTCGTACCTTTACCCTTGAGATAAATTCCATTATGAGCACAGAGTGGACACCGAGCCAACGTTATCCTGACCCGTCAATTGTGGCGGTTGATCCTTCGTTCAGTCAGTATATGTTGCCGCTTGCGAAAGTGGAGCGGATCGCAACCGGTTTCCGTTGGTGCGAAGGCCCGGTTTGGATGGGTGATGCACGAACACTCATTTGGAGCGATGTTCCCGGGAACTGCATGTACCGATGGGACGAACAGTCAGAGACAACACAGATTTTTCGTAAACCCTCTGACAACAGCAATGGCAATACCCGTGACAGACAGGGGCGGCTTGTTACGTGCGAGCATTTGAATCGCAGAGTGGTGAGAACCCGCTACGACGGCACGCTGGAAGTGATCGCAGATCAGTTCGACGGCAAACCACTGAATTCTCCCAATGATGTGGTTTGTCATTCGGATGGATCAATTTGGTTTACTGATCCGGTGTTTGGCATTCTGGGTTACTACGAAGGTGAAAAACACTCACCGGCATTGGAAGCCAATGTATATCGAGTGGATGTGAGCGGTGAAATCCAGCTGATGGCCAGCGGGATTAATCAGCCCAATGGTCTTGCGTTCTCCCCTGATGAATCCATTCTCTATGTTGTTCAGTCGCGGGGTGAACCCCGTAAAATACTGGCGCTTGATGTAGCGAATGATAGAAAGCTATCCAATCAGCGCGTTCTGATCGATGCCGGTGCCAAAGGCACACCTGATGGCTTTCGGGTCGATACTGATGGCAATCTCTGGTGTGGCTGGGGCATGGGAGAAGAGGGGTTAGATGGTGTGCATATCTTTAACCCGGACGGAGAATTGATTGGTCGCATTGATTTGCCGGAACGTTGCGCCAACGTGTGCTTTGGTGGCCTGCACCGTAATCGGTTGTTTATGGCAGCCAGTACGTCGGTGTATTCCTTATATGTGAATGCGCAGGGCTGTGAGGGCGGTTGATAGTCTCAACCACCAATGCTGCTGTGATCTTCGTTTAAGTTGGTTTGTGACCGAGGCATGGTGGTTCAAAACGGACTCATGGCACGCCACTGTTTTACTTAGTGGTTACCTTTGTTGAAGTGTCATCGAGAGCCTTCGATATCCAACTCGTGAGGGTCTAAATATGTCCAGGCCCTCAAGGTAAAGGGTTGTACGCCCCTAACAAGAGTATGAACCGTTTCACAAATGGCGGCTTGCGCCGGAAGCGCACGATTAACGGTGCCCTGACACTAAGAACAAAACTGCTGCTGCTGATACTCGCTGTAGCCTGCACCCTGGTGATAACACTGATCGTTCTGGGGCTGGATGCAATTCATCAGACCAGCCGTACGGCGCAGGAGGTGAGTGCCCGGGCGTTAGAAACGCAGGCGCAGAACCATATGATCAAGGTTACGCAGGAGAATGCCGCCCGAAATTCTCTGATTCTTGATCGTACTATGGGGGCTTCTGGCTTACTCGCGGCAGCTGCAGGTGAGTACTTTTCTCAGCCGGAGCGTTACGCTGCTATAGGTGAAGTGCAGGGTGCAGTTAATTTACAACTCGTAGCAAGTGGTCGCCATGTTGAAGGGCCTGCAGAAAGTGCCAGCCTGCATATTCCTGACTTCGTTACTATTGATAAACAACTGGAGCAACAGTTACAAATAGGACGAGCGTTAGATCCGCTGGCACTCGGGGTTTTAGGGAGTGATAAAAATGCTGCCGCTGTGTATCTCATTACCGATAAAGAGGTAACGCGTTATTACCCGAACGGTGGTCTGGATTTGCCAGCGGATTTCCAGGTGACTAATGAATTCTTCTATGCGGATGCAACCCCTGAAGCCAA
>CALLLY010000204.1 GCA_938008205.1 uncultured Granulosicoccaceae bacterium | reverse complement strand
CGTCCGCTCGGTGAGTCTGTACCAATCGCCACCGGCAGTACTGAAGCAGATCATGCAAAGAATCGCCGCGTTGTGATTATTCCGATGAGGCAGGAAGATATTGTAAATTCGGCTTTAGAGATTGAGTGATCAGTATAAATGACTGATGTCTTTTTTTGAGTTAGTTTGTTTTACTCGTAAGTATAGTTGTACGAGCCTCGGGGGAAAACCTCCCCAACACCCGGACGCTGATTTAGAATTGGCTTAGCATCACAATTACTAAGTTAGCAGTCATGTGTGCTTTGTAGTAATAACCGTCACCTGTTAAGGGCGTACTTTCAAAAGTTACTCGCCCCTGCCCTGTCTACAACAAAACTACCCATCACGATCAACGCCACTGCGCCTGGATCAGTAAATTAGATTACCGGTTGGTTCAATTCATCGGTTTACCCGGTATTCACCACCGTACCAGACAACGCTTAATCAGGCACAGGACTTATGCCGGTGATTCAGTATTGAAAACGTGGAAAGGCACGTTACTTCTATTAGCATAGAACACACACTGACTACTTATAGTTCACACATGAAAATCGAATCGTCCGTCCATCGCTCTGCACAGCAGCGCTGCAACTTAAACAGCAGCCAATTCGAAAAAACAACGATACGATTTAACTGTAGCGACAAGTGGACCGGAGAATCTGTGTTAAAAAAAATCTTCAGGCATTTAGTCAAAAATTAACATTGTGTCAGTAACCTGTTTCCCTATTATTAAATGAGACCATAAAAAATGAAATCCCTTAAAAAACGCTTTATTAATTACATGGAATACTACGGCAAAATCAAATCACGGCAGGTTCTTTTGAATCTTAGTGACAGACAGCTGGAAGACGCCGGAATTTCAAAAGACTTGTTATTGAAAGGCACAAGTCACTGGCCATGGCGTGAAGCAGCAGAGCCCACCGCTCCTCATGCCCGCATACACCTGGCCCACCAGAATGATGCGACGTCGGCAACCTCAGCTAACGAAGCGTATGAGCAGGCTGTAGCTGACCTGGAGGCAATGTCTGACCGTGAGCTGCTGGACATGGGTATTTCCCGCGGTGAGATCCGCCATGCCGTTAAGTATGGTACGCAGGAACAAGCAGCCTGACAGCTTCGCGAATTACAAACTCCGTTCCTACTAAGGCCGTTGCTCAAACGGCCTTTTTTTTGGTTTTCGAAAACGCCTGTTGCAGTAATAACATTTGTGAATCTATCTCTCATTTATTTTTCGTGACGATTTTGCCCACCTGTTAGCCTGCATTATTCATGGGGATTCGGCGTTCAGAGGAAATCTGGCTAAACAGGTCGGCCAATCGTTCGAGAAACGTGGCCCGCCACGTGCCGAGGATGATGGGCCGAGATGTGGCGCCAGATTTCTTCTGGCGTCGAATAGACACACTGCTAAATCTTCTGAAGGTCCCGCCAGCCGGTCTGGAGCGTATATATACTTTCGTTTCATTCTGTTGGTCGCCCCGTAAATAATGCAGGTTAGCCCCTGATACTTTTTTTGCAGCACGTGTATGCAGCTTTAGCAGCATACAAACACACAGAGCACTTCATATCATTCGTACCAGCTCGTCGTTGACGATCCAATCCATCAATCTGTGGAATTACGAATGAAAATCTGGAAATTCAAACGCCTCATTAAAAACTCAGTGTTCTCGATGGCTCTGGCCGCTGCAGGACTGGGCGCGGTCGGCGCGGCAGAAACAACTCTGCTCGATGTGGAAAAGGATGAACTGAAGTTCGGCTTTATCAAACTTACCGACATGGCACCGCTTGCCGTAGCCTACGAGAAAGGCTACTTCGAAGACGAGGGTTTGTTTGTCACGCTTGAGCCCCAGGCAAACTGGAAAGTACTGCTTGACCGGGTAATTACGGGTGAACTCGATGGCGCTCACATGCTGGCTGGTCAGCCACTGGCGGCCACCATCGGTTTTGGCACTAAAGCACATATCGTCACACCACTTTCAATGGATTTAAACGGAAACGGCATTACTGTTTCTAACGAAATCTGGCAAATGATGAAGGAGCACATCCCGCATCAGGACGGTAAGCCGGTACACCCGATCAAGGCCGATGCACTGAAACCTGTGATTGATCAATTCAAGGATGAAGGCAAGCCTTTTAACATGGGTATGGTGTTCCCGGTTTCTACGCATAACTATGAGCTGCGTTACTGGCTGGCTTCCGGAGACATTCACCCGGGTTACTACTCACCCTCTGATGTGTCCGGTCAGATTATGGCCGATGCGCTGTTGTCGGTAACCCCGCCACCGCAGATGCCCGCCACACTTGAGGCCGGCACCATCCACGGCTATTGCGTTGGTGAGCCATGGAACCAGCAGGCAGTATTCAAGGGAATCGGGGTACCTGTGATCACCGATTATGAACTATGGAAAAACAATCCCGAAAAAGTATTCGGACTGACCAAAGCATTCACCGAAGAGAACCCGGAAACCACCCTCGCTATTGTTAAAGCAATGATTCGCGCCGCCAAATGGCTGGATGAAAATAACAACGCCAACCGAATGGAAGCAGTAGAGATACTCTCGCGCTCCGAGTATGTCGGTGCTGACGCTGAAGTTATCGCCAACTCTATGACTGGCACATTTGAATACGAAAAGGGTGATAAGCGTGAGGTACCCGACTTCAATGTGTTTTACCGCTACTACGCCACCTACCCGTACTACTCCGACGCAATCTGGTACCTCACCCAGATGCGACGCTGGGGCCAGATTGCCGAGCCACAGGACGACGCCTGGTACGATGAAGTTGCCCGCTCGGTTTATCAGCCGGAAATTTATCTTGCGGCGGCCAGGCTTCTGGTTGAAGAGGGTTTTGCGGACGAAGCTGACTTCCCGTGGGACACCGATGGCTATCGCGAACCCACCAGCGACTTCATTGATGGTATCGAGTACGACGGTCGAACCCCCAACGCCTACATAGACTCACTGACGATAGGGCTTAAGGGTAAACAGCTGGTCGGTGATACCGATGTTTCTCTGCTAGTCAAATAACGATGCCACGGTAAACCAGGAGAATCAGGTGACAAGCTCAACTGCCGCAGTAGATTCACAACAAGCGCTGCCCGGGAAACAAGGAGCTGCCCTTAAGTGGGTGAACAAGACCTCCTCATGGCTGGACGCATTTGGATTCACCTGGCTGATCCCGCTATTAAAAATAGCAGCCGGTGATAATCGCACTGAGCAGATGAAGGAACTTCGTCAGGTCTTACTCATACCATTGCTGGGCATCAGTATCTTTCTGCTGGCGTGGGCACTGTTTGCTCCGAGGGTAACGACATCCCTCGGGGCTATTCCGGGGCCTGTACAGGTGGCACAACAGGCAGGTGCACTATGGCAGGACCACCGTCGTGAGCGCGAGAAGGAAGTGGTTTTCTATGAAAGGCAGGATGTTCGCAATCAAAAACTGATCGATGCTGGTAAATCAGACAAGGTCAAGCAGCGCAACTACACTGGCAAGCCAACATACATCGATCAGATCTTCACGAGTATTTTTACCGTGGGATTTGGCTTTCTGATCGCCACGATTATTGCGGTGCCGCTTGGCATTGCCTCCGGTCTTTCAAAAACAGTTAATAGCGCAATCAACCCGCTGATACAAATTTTTAAGCCGGTATCGCCGTTAGCGTGGCTGCCCATCGTAACAATGGTGGTTTCAGCACTTTATATTAACGTTAACGACGCGTTTCCAAAGTCGATGGTGATCTCTGCAATCACCGTAACACTGT
This sequence comes from uncultured Granulosicoccaceae bacterium, assembly GCA_938008205.1. Classification (GTDB taxonomy): domain Bacteria; phylum Pseudomonadota; class Gammaproteobacteria; order Granulosicoccales; family Granulosicoccaceae. The sequence continues at coordinate 1,042 of CALLLY010000204.1, read as the reverse complement.
GCTCTATGTGGCCAACACTGATCAATACTGCGTTGGGCGTTGCTTCGGTTGATAAAGACCTGACCAACGTGAGCAAGGTGCTTAAACTTTCAACCTGGAAAACCATTACCAAGCTGGTGTTACCGTCAGCACTGCCATTGATATTCACTGGCTTGCGATTGTCACTCGGTGTGGGGTGGATGGTGCTGATCGCCGCAGAGATGCTGGCCCAGAACCCGGGGCTTGGAAAGTTTGTATGGGACGAGTTTCAAAACGGCTCCTCGCAGTCACTGGCCAAGATCATGGTTGCCGTGCTGACCATTGGCCTGATCGGATTTTTACTTGATCGAGTGATGTATGCGCTGCAACGTGCGTTCACCTTCAGCAGCCACCGGTAGTAGTCACCATGAAAACAATCCTTGAAATCAGCGCACTCCATAAAAGCTATACCAGTGGAAGCAAAGAAATTTCGGTACTCGAAAACATAAACCTCAAAGTGAACGAAGGCGAATTTGTCGCCATACTGGGTTATTCGGGCAGCGGTAAAACCACCCTGATCAATACCATTGCAGGGCTGATTAAACCTGACAGTGGTGGTGTCATTTGTCAGGGGCGTGAAATTGACTCCCCCGGCCTCGACCGTGGACTGGTGTTTCAGTCTTACTCCTTAATGCCATGGATGAGCGTTAAGTCCAATATCCGATTAGCCGTAGACAGCGCACATAAACGCAAATCGCGCAAAGCACGCGGCGAACTCGTCAACCACTACATCGAACTGGTTGGTCTGTCGCATGCGGTCAATCGCAAACCTGCTGAGCTTAGCGGTGGCATGAGACAGCGCGTGTCACTGGCCCGCGCACTGGCAATGCAACCCGACATACTGTTACTTGATGAACCGCTATCTGCCCTTGACGCGCTGACCCGCTCAAAACTTCAGGATGAACTTGCAGCAATCTGTGAGCAGGAAAAGAAAACAATTATCCTGATCACCAATGACGTCGATGAAGCGATACTGCTGGCAGATAAAATAGTACCACTGACCACCGGGCCCGCAGCCACTCTG
>CALLLY010000203.1 GCA_938008205.1 uncultured Granulosicoccaceae bacterium | reverse complement strand
AGCTGTGACCACTTGCATATCAAGGCTTGCGTGGACCAGCTCTTCGACATCTTTACCATCGCACTCATAGGTGGGCAGGTTGCCAGCGGTGTGATCTGCGCCCTGTGCTGTCATCATCATGGTGATGCCGGTGACTTCGATAACGCGTGGGTCGTAGGCACTGATCGTCTGCTTTTTGATCACCGGAATGCGCTCGATATTGTAGTGTTCACCTGCTCTTGCAGCACCCTGTGCGATGATTTTTCCACGTTCGGTGCCGTGCCGCATTTCATCGCACATTTGCTCCATAAAATCAGCATCACCGAAGTCGGCCTGCCCGGCGTCCATCAGCATCCCGAGTGTGCCGCCCAGTTCAATCGTATCAACACCCAGATCATTGGCGTGCCAGTTTATTCTGGCCAGATCGTCGGGATCGGTCAGCCCGCAGTTGGTACCGATCAGACCGATGGTCTCGTACTCGATAGGCGAAACAACTTCATTGCCGTCTTTGTCTGCGTACACGTTACTGCACTGAATCAGGCAGCCCGGCATACACGCATGGGTAGTTTCACCACCGCGTTCAATGTTTTGTTCACGCAGATAGTCGCCACTGAGCTTAAATGTTTCACCACCGGGTTCTGCGGCCCGGCCATTGGTGAAATTTTTGACAGGGATACCACCCAGCTGATTGATCACATCCGACATCATGGCGGTGCCGGTTTTGGCAAAGTTATCGATGGCGGGTTCTGCCTTGAGCATTTTGTTGTACTCGCGTACCGCTCCCATCAGTTTTTTGCGTTCATGGAAGGTTGGCATTTTATGCAGATCGACAATAACAGCTTTGACGCGTTTGTTGCCCATCACAGCACCAACCCCGCCTCGGGCACTTAGCCTTGAAGGGCGCAGATCAACATCACTGAAAGAAATGCCCGCGAGTAGCCCCTCGTACTCACCTACCGGACCGCACAATCCGATGCTGCACTTCTTGCCATAGACTTCGTGAAGTTTTTCTGCAGTTTCAAAGTTGCCCATGCCCATGTAGGGTTCCGCCGAGGCAAACTCAATTTGCCCGTCTTTTCTGAAATGGATAATGGTCCATTCTTTAGCGGCGTTGTAGAGCGTAAAACCAGCCAGTTCCAGCTGACCCAGAGCAAAGCCGAAGGTGCCGCCTGAATTGGCTTCCTTGATGCCGCCGGTGAGCGGGCTTTTACAACCGACGCTTGTACGGTTGGCATTGGAGAAGTTGCTGCCGGCGAATGGGCCTGCAGAAAAGATCAGCGGGTTTTCCGGAGACAGCGGATCGACTTCAGCGACACCCTGTTCCAACAGTGATTTGGCAATAAAGTAGCGACCAGCGCGAATAATATCTTCGCCGTGGAGTTCCTGTTTGTCTATTGACTGATCATTCAGATTGATATGGCAATACGTACGCATAGAAAGGGATCTCCGTTAGGGGGGCCGGGACTCGATACCTTAGTGTACCGCAGCATCACGGGAGTGCGAATCTGAATAGTGCGAACGCGTGCACCAGCCGGGAAATACTGATTAAGGAAGAACCCCGCCACGCAGCGTGACAGGGAAACCAGGCGATGATTACCTAAAAAGGCGAGATGCGGGTTAGCGCCAGTAAAATCGTGCGCCCAGAGCGATTGCTGAACCGTCGCCAAAATCGGTTTCTACGAATGCAGAAAGGCCCGGAGACAGCTCGTAAAAACCTGCCACGCTGATGGTCAGGTCTGTGTCGAATACGGTGGCGAGGGTTAATGAGGCGTTGAGTTCGATGACATCACTTAACGCATAGCGGGTACCGGCGGATAGAAATATCCCGCCTTCGTCTTCCACCCGATCGAGACCGGCTGCAAAATTCCAGTCGGCCTGGGGGTAGGCCTGTGACTGAATGTAATAGGTTGCACCCAGCCGGAGTCCGTCGGCATCAAAACCGCGCTCTTCGAGCTTTGAGTAGTCGACGCGCAGCGCAATATTAGGTCTGATGTCGGCCGAACCGACGAGGCCGAGCCCATCGGCTCCGTCTGCATCAATATATTTGAGTTCTACAAAGTTGTAGTTAAAGACGCTTGGGCCCTTTTTGAAGAGCTCTGCGGCCGATGCATTGCCGGTGAGTAGTGCGATGGCAATAACAGTGGCGGATGTGTAGCGAAAGATAGCGTTGTTCAAAATCACCTCCAGGTTGCGGTAGTTGCACGACCCGATGTGCGTCAGGACCTATGTGCGGAGGTGATGGTAACTGAGGTTACCGTTGTTGTCTCAATTGTGACTGGATTGGAAATGTAGCGAGCAGGGTCATGGCTGTTTAATCAGCCTCTGAGTTCAGGTTGAGGTCGTGTGCTGGTGAACGCAATACATAAAAGGTAAACGCGATTATAAGACATGCCGACATGGGGAATCTCCCTTGAGTTTTATAGTTTTGTATGTCATGACAATATAATACAAGTATCGTGTCATGACAATGAAACATGGGGCTTTTTAGCCATGTTGAAACGCTAATTTACAAAGCTGTCTGCTAACTGACCGAAAGAGACCTGAATAGCGAGTCAATTTATTGTCAAAGCCACTGTTTGAGCAGTATGTAGGAAAAAATCCGACTAAGATGTAAACTTGTGGGGATAGTTAAGGCACAGGGATTTACCTTGCGGGCATAACTACTATCTACTAGGAGGCACAATAAAATCATACTGAATATATGTACTACCTGGACTCAAATAACAAAACGCCCGACGCAGTACCAGGGATGACACCCGGTTGCGCTATCAATGCCATGCCTGACGATAGACAATCGATCTCACCAATCAGTAACCCTTCTTTGTTTTACAGAAATTTATTGATTCATAATTTGCGGAGATTTGATCTCCATTGCTGCGGAGTACCGAATGCCCTCCGAACACCGTGAAGTAACTGACAGGCCCGGTTGGGCAGCGTTTGTGCCTCCAGGCCGTGGTAAGCAATGGCCATGGAAGAAAGGCACTACCGGGTTCTTCGGTTTAATGCTTCTTGCCGGTCTTGCAGCTGCCACCGGCTGGTGGGGGGTAAATCACTTTGAATCGCGACTTGATAAAAGTGCTCGCGCCGATCTTGCCAGCGCTGGTGTAAACCTCGATAAACTCGAGTTTGATTGGGATTACCGCAACGTGAAGGTTACCGGTGAGTTGCCGGCAACTGTCACCGAACAACAGGTCATTGACGTCCTGAGAGATACTGACGGTGGTGGTATTCGTGACATTGATCTGCAACTGACGCAGGCTGAGAAAGAGGTTGTTGCCGAAAACCGAAAAGGCACGGTAGACCTGGTTGCTACTTTGACTGACGGACGCATGGTGTTGCGAGGGACAGTGCTCACTGAAGCGCAACGAACCCGAGTCTATGAAGCTGCGGCAAGTACCCTTGGTTTGGAGAATATCGTTCGGGAGATCGAGGTATCCGGTCTTGAAGAAGAAATCCCGGGTGCTGATCAGCGTATCGACAGCTTTGCCAACTCGATTGCCGGGCTCGACCAGGATACTGACGCTGACGCTGCATTGTCGGCAACCGACTTTCGATTCAATGCAACCGTAGCTGATGAAAATCAGCTGGTGGATCTGCTGGAGCGCCGTGGCAGCGCCGGTGATGTCGGGCTGGTGATCAGTGGCGATATCATCGCAAAGAAAAGTGTGCCCGGTGCTGTATTCGACGTTAGTGCGACGAAGGCAGACGATAGAATCACATTAACCGGTGTTGTGGTCAGTGAACAACAGCGCAGACAACTAGTCGACGCCGCGCGCCTTGCAGCCGCCAGTGATGCAGCCGTCTCAGATGAGCTCACGGTAGCTGCAAGTGAGGACTCAGACAACGCGGCAGATCGCATGCAACTGATACTGGCAGCACTGAACACTTTTTCCGGTGCTGAAGAAGCCATGGCACATATCACTGGCAATGTCTTTGAATTTGATGCCTTGGTTGAGTTCGAAGAAGACACTGCACCCATGCTGGCGGTGCGACAGCGGGCTGCTGACAACGGGCTCGACGTGTCAGGACTGATTGATTCGCGTCGAATCTCGCTTGCTCGGGAGGTGGCACTGCTGCAGGAAGAGATAGACCTGCTGGCGAGCGAAATTCGCGAGAATGTGGTTTTCGATTCGTCACAAACCGGTCTGGATTTTCCAGCCAAACAAACGCTGGACAAAGTGGTCGATGCGATGAACCGCTTTCGTCGTCCGGTAGTGCTGATAGCCGGCCATACTGACAGCAGCGGCTCGAGTATTGATAATGAGCTGCTTAGTCTGCAGCGAGCAGGTGCGGTGAGTCAGTACCTGGAAGACAGTGGTATAGATCAACTGCGTTTGCGTGCTGTCGGTTTTGGTGAGGGAGCGCCCGTTGCCAGTAACGATACCGAAGTAGGCAGAAAGCAGAACCGCCGTGTGGACTTTACGTCGCGCGCCAGTTTCGATAACTAGAAAGTCGTAGCAATACAAAAACGGGGAAGCGCATGCTTTGGGTACTATGGGATATCTTCTTGCCGGTGATTGCGGCGTTTTTGGTTGGTCTGCTGGTTGGCTGGATGTTGTGGCGCTGGCGCCGCAGCCGCATCGATTCCGACGCACTGTCGAGTTTACGCCGTAATGCCTCGCGGTTTAAAACCGACGCCGACAATCTGCGTATTCGCAATGCCGAATTGTCTGATCGACTGCAAGTTGCCAGCGGTTCGAGGCAGGCCAACAGTCGCGAAGATCAGAGCGAACTCAATCGTGCACGTAAAAGAATCGAGGTGTTGTCGGCAGAACTTAAAACCTCGCGTTTGCAGATAGATAAACTGCGTAAAGACGGCGCGGCAGGAGACAGTGTCAATCGTGTGCGGGAACTGGAGGCGAAACTTCACGGTGCCCAAAGGCGAATCGCAGACCTTGAACAATCAGGTACTGTAAACAGCGCAGCCCATTCTGGTGAGCCTGATCTCAACGAGGCGATCAAAGCGCGGGATAGGATGATCGCAACACTCAAAACATCACTTGATCAATTTGGCGAATCAAAAGATAACACCACGCTCGAAGCATGTGTCGCACTGCGTGAACGCAAGATAGAAGCGCTGGAACAACTGCTGGAACAGTCGAATCGCCGTTCCTGATAACAAACATTGAGCGTTGAAAATCAGCCTCACTTACAAAGGACTGCAAGTTGAACCTGAAAAGGTTGTTGGAAGAGAAAGTATCTAGCGGGCAATCGGTCGGTGTTGCCTTAATTGGCGCAGGCAAATTCGGTTCGATGTTCCTGGCGCAGTCGACACATATCGATGGCCTGAATGTCGTGTCGATAGTCGATTTTTCGCCTGCCGCCGCAATTGCTGCCTGCAAACGTGTTGGATGGAGTGAGGCACAGATTTCCAGCTGTCACTATAGCGATGAGTTCGATAGTGCATGTGCGATGGATTCGGTTGATGTGGTGATCGATGCCACCGGAGACCCGGCTGCCGGTGTCGAGCACGCGCTATGCGCGTTTGAAAATGGCAAACACGTGGTCATGGTAAACGTCGAAGCTGATGTGCTGGCCGGACCGGCGCTTGCCCAACGCGCGCGTTCTGCCGGTGTTGTGTATTCAATGGCCTATGGTGACCAGCCAGCGCTGGTTTCTGAAATGGTTGATTGGGGCAGGGCCTGTGGCTTTACCATTACCGCAGCAGGAAAAGGCACCAAGTACCTGCCTGAGTACCATGAAGTGACGCCGGACGATGTCTGGACGCACTATGGCTTGTCTGCTGACCAGGCGAGTGCCGCTGGCATGAACCCGCAAATGTTCAATTCGTTTCTGGACGGTACCAAATCAGCCATTGAGATGGCGGCCATTGCAAATGCCTGTGATCTGGTGGTTCCTGCAGACGGATTGCTGTTTCCGCCCTGTGACGTTGACGATCTTGCC
>CALLLY010000202.1 GCA_938008205.1 uncultured Granulosicoccaceae bacterium | reverse complement strand
GAGAAGCGTGGCCCGCCACGCGCCGAGCTCGATCAAGCGAGATGTGCAGCAATATTTGCGTCTGATGGTGAATAGACACGCTGCTAGATTCAAACTAGTCAATAAGCACACCCTTTGATCTGTAAAAACAGTAGTTTCACTTAATTTCAACAGTCGCCTCATGAATAATGCAGGCTAGCCACGGTATGACTTTTACAACACGCTCAAGCGGAGGCTGTCAGTCGAGCCATTGGCGCACCTGTACGCGTCAGCGAGGCAAGCTTTTCAACTCGCTTCGGGCTTTCTTCAGTCCCAGTCTGTAACACCCTTCATGAGCGGTTAAATCGTGCAACTGCAGTTGCGGTAAACTGCGCGACATGCGCCTCATTGATATCTTTAATCGCCAGTCTCTATGTGTCCTGTTTCTGCTTGTCTTGTGTTCGTGTTCGAAGGATCCGGCCTCAGTCAGCGGCAATACTATGGGCACCTCGTATACGGTAAAGATTGTCGGAATTAAATCGCAGGATCTGGCCGCGGTAGAGGCTGAGATCGCGGCAGAACTGACCGCCATTAATGCTGCTATGTCGACGTATCAGAGTGACTCTGTCATCAGTCGCTTCAACCGTTCCGGTGCCACGTCCTGGTTTGATGTTCCGCAAAATTTTGTTGAAGTTGCAAATGCGGCATTGCTGGTAGCACAGCAAAGTGGAGGAGCATTCGATCCTACGGTCGGGCCATTGGTTCGACAATGGGGTTTCGGCGCTGATGACGCTCAGCAGTTGCCACCGTCAGATTCTGAACTCGAACAATTGCTGGCTTTTGTAGGACACACTCATGTTGAAATTCGTATGGAGCCACCCGCTATACGAAAGAAAGTGGCGCAGCTTGAGCTCGACTTTTCTGCCATTGCCAAAGGGTATGCGGTAGATCAGCTGGCACTGATCATAGAGAGTCATGGTATTGACGATTATCTGGTGGAAATTGGCGGAGAACTGCGGGTATCCGGAGACAATGCTGACGGCGATCCATGGCGAGTGGGAGTCGAGTATCCGGACGCAGATGGAATCACGGTTCAGTCTGGTTTGTTGCTAAACAGTGGCGGGGTCGCCAGTTCCGGTGACTACCGAAACTATCGTCAAATAGGGGATACGCGCTATTCCCATATTATTGATCCTCGTTCTGGCGCTCCTGTGACGCATAATCTGGCGGCTGTCACTGTTGTGGCTGACAGTGCAATGCTCGCCGATGCGTGGGCAACCGCGTTGATGGTGTTAGGGGCTGAACAGGGGCGCCGTATCTCGGAGTCAAAACCGCTCGCTGCATTGCTGGTGCAGCGCGAGGCGGAACAATTCATCGTGCAGCGCAGCGAGCTTTTCTCGCAACTGCGAACTGCGGCAAAGTAGCAGCGTTCAAAAGGGTGGCTAACGAATATTGCAGGCTCGAGTATTGCGGATTCGAGCCATAGCCCATATAACTGTGTGTGATTAGAAATGACCCGGCAATGCTGTGTCGGGTCGCCAACTTTGTGGAGTGTGTGTATGTCAAATGCCGGGGTATTTGAAGAAATTCGGCGCTATCCGATTGACTCATTGAACATGGAGTTTCAGGAGTATCGGCACAAGAAAACCGGTGCCCGGCATTATCACCTGGCAGCGGACGATGATCAGAACGCTTTTCTGGTGGCTTTTTTAACGGTTCCTCAGGACTCCACCGGTGTTGCTCATATTCTTGAGCATACGGTGTTGTGTGGCAGTAAAAACTACCCGGTGCGCGATCCTTTTTTTATGATGCTGCGTCGTTCGCTGAATACCTTCATGAACGCGTTTACTGCCAGTGACTGGACTGCCTATCCGTTTGCCAGCCGCAATCGAAAAGATTACTTCAATCTGCTGGACATCTACCTCGACGCCACGTTCTTTCCGAATCTGAACGAGCTTGATTTTAAACAGGAAGGGCATCGACTTGATTTTTCCGAGCCCGGTGACACTTCGTCAGCGCTGATGTACAAAGGCGTAGTGTTCAACGAAATGAAAGGTGTTTACAGCTCGCCCAATGCACGACTGATGAAGCAGTTTACCGAAGCGCTATATCCGTCGATTACTTATCATCACGACAGTGGTGGTGACCCTGCGAATATTCCTGATCTCACCTGGCAGCAGCTTAAGGACTTTCATTCGCTGCACTATCATCCTTCTAATGCGGTAATTGTTACCTACGGTGATTTGCCTGCGAATGAACTACAGGAGCGCTTCGAAGAACGTGCCCTGAACGAGTTTGAGGCAATCGATGTCTCTTCACTTGCCATTCCTGATGAAGTTCGCTACGCGGAGCCCAAACAGGTAAAAACCGCTTACCCGCTGGCTGAAGACAACACACAAGGTAAAACCCATGTTGCTATGGGTTGGCTGCTCGGGCGAAACGCCAATATCAGGCAGGTACTGGAAGCTCGGGTCATGGCTGATGTATTACTGGATAACAGCAGCTCGCCACTGCGTCACGCGCTGGAAACTTCTGATCTGGGTGCAGCGCCGTCACCGCTGTGCGGGCTGGATGACGATACCAGAGAGATGGGGTTTGCCGCCGGGCTGGAAGGTAGCGACCCTGAAAAGGCGGCTGAAGTCGAACAACTGATGCTTGGTGTATTACAGGACGTTGCCCAAAACGGTGTACCGGTTGAGTCTGTGATGTCCGTTTTGCATCAGCTTGAGTTAGCTCAGCGCGAAGTGACTGGCGATGGATTTCCCTACGGTTTGCAGCTCGCATTGCGCACGCTGACTCCCGCCCTGCATGGGGGGGACCCGGTTGCCGCACTCGATATCGACAACATCCTTAGCGACTTACGTAAAGATGCCGAAGATCCACAGTTTATTGCCAATCTGGTGAAAAAACTTTTACTGGATAATCCCCATCGAATTACCCTGGTAATGTCGCCGGATACTGAGCTTGCTGCGCGAGAAGAAGCAGACGAAGAGGCAAGGCTGGCTCGTATTACTCGCGAGCTTACCGATGAAAAGCGCGCTGAAATTGCGAGGCTGGCGGCAGATCTGGAAGCGCGTCAGTCACAGGAAGACGACGCTGAGTTGCTGCCGCGAGTAACCCTCGATGACGTGCCGAAAGAATTAAAATTTCCGCACGGCACAGCAGCATCAGTCGGCGCGCTGCCGACAACCTGGTATCACCCTGGTACCAACGGCATGGTTTATCAGCAATTGATTAGTGAACTGCCCCGGTTCGATGCTGATCAACTGGATCTGTTGCCGCTCTATACCATGTGTCTTTCAGAGGTTGGCAGTGGCGGCCGCGATTACATGCAAACACAGGCGGCCCAGGCTTCCTCGCTTGGGGGCATAGCAGCACGCATCAGTACCAGAAGTGTTCTGGGCAAAACAGATCAGTTGCATTCTGCGTTTGTGTTATCCGCCAAAGGCTTAAGTCGCAACACAGATAGTATTTCACGATTACTCTTTGAAACGCTGGATACCCCGGACTTTAGTGAAACTCAACGAATCAAGGATCTGATATCGCAGGTGCGTACGCGTCGCGACAGTTCTATTACCGGCCGCGGGCACGCACTTGCCATGACTGCTGCCTGCAGTGGTGCCAGTGCTTCGGCGGCATTGAATCACCGTTGGGGAGGACTGGAAGGAATCGTCCGGCTTAAAGCGCTTGATGACCGTTTGCAGGCTGATAACACCAATCTGGATAAACTTGCCTCGCAGATGCAAGACATTCACCAAACGATAAAAAGTCTTAGCCGCGAGCTCCTGGTGGTATGCGATGAAGAGCAACGAGAAGCCATTGCACAAGCAGTGACTGCCAGTGGCTTAGTGACCGAAACACCCGGTAATTCTGCTGATGGTGAATTTAACTTTGCTTACTCTGACGGGCATGTGAAGCAAGCCTGGTCGACTAACGCGCAAGTGAATTTCTGTGCTCAGGCATATACTGCGGTCCCAGCGGGTCACGCTGATGCACCGGCGCTTACTGTACTGGGTGAATTTCTGGGCAACGGTTTTCTGCACGGAGCCATCCGGGAAAAAGGCGGGGCTTACGGCGGTGGTGCGAGTTACGACAGTGAGTCATCGTCGTTTCGCTTCTACTCTTACCGTGACCCGCGATTAACCGAGACCTTTGAAGATTTCGATAATTCGATTAACTGGCTGCTCGAGTCGACACATGAAGATCGCCTGATAGAAGAAGCGATCCTCAGCGTGATTAGTAGAATCGATAAACCCGGTTCACCGGCTGGCGAATCTATAAGCCATTTCTACGCCGATCGTTATGGGCGCGGACCGCAATACATACAGCAGATTCGTCAGATGGTTCTTAATGTGAGCCTGGATGATCTTAGACGTGTTGCAAAGCAATACTTGCAAGGTGCCGACAAGAGCATGGCGGTGGTAGGTTCTCCGGACAAGATGTCGACACTGGAAGGCTTTGAGCAGTTCAGCATTTAATTTATCGAGGTTGTGGGACTCAGTTGTAAACGCACTTCCGTGTGCGACTGCTGTCCCACTGCTTACCACCTTCGATGATTGAATACACCTGCTTAAACTGCTCCAGTGTATAAAAATAGATCAACGCAGGGCATAGTCGCCATCGGCCTTTAGCCAGATAGACAGCTTAGGCATTTTCTACTATTGGAGTGTAATTGCTACGGCAGGCGAATGCCGCCATCGAGCCTGACTACCTCGGCATTCATATATGCACACTCGATCATAAAGCACGCTAGTTTTGCAATTTCCTGTGGTTTCCCGAGCCGTTGAGGAAACAAGGGTTGTTTTTCCAGTGCCTGCAGTGCTTCTTCAGGCAATGCACTCAGTAGTGGAGTCAGGAATAGTCCCGGTGCAATAGTATTCACTCGCACACCATAGCTGGCTAAGTCCCGCGCCATCGGTAAAGTCAGTCCGGCAATACCAGCCTTTGATGCGGCATACGCCGGTTGTCCCTTCTGGCCGTCGTAGGCAGCCACTGATGCAGTATTCACGATTGCCCCCAGTTCACCGTCTTCGGTTGGCGAGTTCTTTTGCATTCGCTCTGCCGCCAGGCGGCAAACGTTGAAAGTACCGATTAGGTTAATGTCGATAACTTTCTGGTAGAGTTTTAACGGGTGCGGTCCGTCTTTACCCAGGGTTTTAGCGGCCACTGCGATACCCGCGAAATTAACTGCTGCGTTGATAGCACCAAAGGCTTCCATGCCCTGGTCAAGAATATTTGAGACATCCTTTTCATTGGTGACGTCTGTTTTACAAAATAGCGCGCTATCACCCAGTTCTTCACTGAGCGCATTACCTGCATCTTCGTTTAGGTCTGCAATTGCGACCTTGCCGCCGTTTGCGACTATTTCCCTGACGGTGGCTTCGCCAAGGCCCGATGCGCCACCGGTTACCAGAGCTATGGTTTGATTGATTTTCATATTATGTCCCGAACAAGGCGACAGGCCTTGGTTGCAGAGTGATTACCTTACGCCGTAAACGGATCGCCGGTAGTAAGCTGTCAGTGTAGCAAATCACAAAATAGTCGAGGCTTGTGGAGTGACTCCTGTGTACAACACACTTGAATTAGAAGCGGAAAAGGGCTGGCTTACGGTTTGGTTTAATCAGCCGAAGATACGCAATCCGTTGACTGATGAGATGCGCGATGAACTCCTTGAACTGCTTGGCACGGTTGCACAGGATCAAAGTGTCCGTGGCATCACCCTTCGGGGCAAAGGCGGTTTCTTTTGTGCCGGTGGAGATTTGCGATCATTCCAGCAATTGGCATCGGGTCAGGTACCGCGCGCTGAAGTCATAAAAACTTCAGCAAGCATTGGCGAGCTGCTGGAAGCGGTTAACCGCATGCCGCAGGTTGTATTGGCCAGCATTGAAGGTGCTGCAATGGCAGGGGGCTTCGGATTGGCCTGCTGCGCAGATGTTGTGCTGTGTGAGCGCAACGCGAAATTCGCAATGACTGAAACTGCCATCGGTTTGAGCCCGGCACAAATCGCACCGTACGTTATTCAGAAACTGGGTTGCGCAACAGCCCGCAGGCTTATGTTAACAGCGGCAAGATTTGATGGTGAACGTGCTTGTGAGTACGGCTTTGTTGACGAGCTTGCCAGTGATGCGGGCGAGCTCGATAGCCTGGAAGCCAGGCTTCGTAAACAGGTGCTTGGCTGTGCACCGGGAGCGATCGCGGATACCAAAAGATTATTGCGAGACCTTGCCGCCAACACTGATCCGCACAGAGTAATCACCATTGCTGCCGAAAATTTTGCAGATCGTGCAGGCTCTGGTGAAGCGAGCGAAGGCATCAGTGCTTTTTTCGATAAGCGTAAACCTGACTGGACTGTGTAGTTGCGGCGAGAAACTGTTGTGTGGCGCCACTATCCACCGGCATTGGTGTATTATCGACTCGACAATCGCCAGAGAACTAAGACATGAAATCTGCAAAAGACTATCTCGATGCTGCCAATAGTTCAGTGACCCGAATTTCTGCTGAGGACGCGCTCAAGAACCACGCGTCCAATCAGGGTGATGGAGTGTTTATTGATGTTCGAGACTCTTCGCAAATAAACGACACAGGCACAATCGCCGGTGCGCACAGAATTGCGCGGGGGTTTATCGAGTTCGCGGCCGATCCAGCCACGCCATTCCATCACGACGCACTGCAGAAAGATGCGAATCTTTTTCTGGTTTGCGGGGTTGGCGGGCAGGCAGCACTTGCGGGTAAAACCTTACAGGATATGGGTTATACCTCGGTCACTAATATCGGCGGGATCGGTGATTGGAAGGATGCTGGTGGTCCGATGGAAAGTTAGCGGTTCAAGGAACCTGAGGCCGTTTTGTCACTCTAACTACACTCAAAAGTTAAATCGGGGTGAGAAAATGTTTTTTAAGAAACTGGCAGCGGTTGTTTGCGCCACGCTTGTATGTGGCAGCGTATATGCGGGTGAAGGACTGATTAAAGTCAAAAGCGCTCATAGCGTGGATGACACCGCCAACAAACTTGAAAGTGTACTCAAATCCAAGGGCATGAATGTGTTCGGCAGGGTTAACCATGCTGCAGGTGCTGAAAAAGCAGGCCTGGAGCTCAAACCCACAGAAGTCGTAATATTCGGTAATCCCAAAGTCGGTACGCCATTAATGCAGTGCACGCGAACGGTTGCCATCGATCTGCCTCAAAAAGCGCTTGTTTGGGAGGATGATGACGGTCAGGTCTGGCTGGCCTATAACGATCCAGCTTACCTGGCACAGCGCCATGGCATCGAAGGGTGCGATGAAGTGCTGAAAAAAGTCAGTGGTGCACTGGGGAAATTTGCCGCCGCTGCAACTTCCTGACACCTGGGCATCGAAACAGAAGGGCCGGTTGATACCGGCTCTCTGTGTTAAACCCGCTCTTTTGACTCACTTTTAGATCATCAGTTGGCTTGGCGGTTTTCTTATCAGTCGTGATCAGGCTGATACCTCTCCGGTTGACTCTATTTGACCAGTTCTTCCCGATCAGACTGGTGACCTGACACATCATCATGAAATCCGGTGTTGCTGACTGTTCGGATGGGAAATGAAAGCCTGCGCCGGCTTTCGGTGGCACAATACGTCCAACCGGATCTCCGATGCGCAGATGAATACACAGCCAGAAACAACACTGATCAGTCGGCTGAATGCCACCGTCGAGGGGGATGTTCTGTCTGGTCCCTATCATTGTGGCCGTTATGCGACCGATGCATCTGTTTATCAGATGATGCCAATGGGCGTGGTTCTGCCTAAGAGTCACGCTGATGTGCAGGCTTGTCTCGATATTGCCAAAGCGTGTGGTGTCCCGGTGCTGGCACGTGGTGGCGGTACCTCCCAGTGCGGACAAACGGTGAATCGCGCGCTGGTGATAGATCACTCCAGATATATGAACCAGCTTATAGAGCTGGATGTTGCCAATCGCCGTTGCGTGGTTCAACCGGGTATGGTTCTGGACGAACTCAACCGCATGCTGGCCCCACACGGCTTATGGTATCCGGTAGATGTGTCTACTGCTTCGCGAGCAACTATTGGCGGAATGGCTGCAAATAACTCTTGCGGCCAGCGCTCTATCTACTACGGCACCATGAAAGATAACGTCCTCGCCGTAGATGCCATGCTTGCCGATGGTTCTGAGTATCGTTTTTCAGATACAGCCCCGCTATCTCACCAGCAAACACAGTTATACGATGATCTTTACGGCATAGGTAATCAGTACCAACAGGTTATTGTGAATCGCTTCCCGTCCGTGCTGCGACGTGTAGGCGGATACAACATTGATGCACTGCTGCCTGATACAAATGCCAATATGGCTGAACTGTTAATTGGCTCTGAAGGTACGCTGGCACTGTCAAAAACCGTTGAATTAAAGTTATGGCCAATACCGAAAAACAAAGTGCTCGGTGT